>CAZJWQ010000016.1:0-2850 GCA_964549645.1 uncultured Piscirickettsiaceae bacterium
GCAAAGAGTGTTCTTATCGGTTCAATTAAAAATAATATACCTATAGTGTCAGTTATAAACCCTGGTAATAACAACATTACCCCACCTATAAAAATAAACACACCTTCTAAAATTTCTTTACCTGGGATTTTACCATCGGCTAAGTTTTGCTTAATTTTAACAATGGTTGCCGTGCCTTGTTGACGCATAAAGAAAATGCCCAATAAAGCTGTAGCGATAATTAGTAAAATAGTAGTAAACCCACCTATTACAGAACCAACTTCAATTAAAACAAACAATTCTATTAATGGAATTACTAGTAAAAAAATAAGCTTAAACATAAAACCCTTTTGAAAAATAAATACTTTACCCCTAATCCTCAGATAGCTACCACAGATCTCTAAAAGCGAAATAAGTTTTATCTCTGAATTATACAATACTCTGCTAGTAATTATCTTCTTACCGCTTTAAACCATTTCCATAAATTAAATAGGCTAGATAAAGATGCACTAATGTAAGTCATTGCACATGCTCTTAATATTTTTTTGCTAGTTTTTAAATCTTTTTTATTTAAATAACCACCTTCTTCTAATAGTGGTAAGGCTCTTTTAAAGCTTGCATCCATTTCTACTGGTAGGGTATTTAAATGGATTATGACAGGTACTCCCATGGCAATAAACCCAGCGGTAAAAGTAATAAACGCAATAAAAGGGGTATGCATTAAGGGTATTAAAAATGGTGTAACCATTAAAGCCCCCGCACTGAATTTTTGCATCCATCTGGAGCGTTCTATTAATTCTGTACGCTGTCTTAATGGTTCATAATTTTCTTTGTCTTGCAGTGCATGACCTATTTCATGGGCAACTGTGCTAATTGCCGTTAATGAATTAGTGTTATAGTTTTCGCTAGAAATTCGTACAACTTTATTAATTGGATCATAGTGATCGCCATCAGCTGTTTCTTCTAATGTTATATTAAGTTTTAATTTTTTAATTAAATGTTGGGCAAACTGCTTACCAGTTCCAGCTATATTTTTATTAGGCTGTTGGTGCTTTTTTAAAATATGCTTCGTCCAAATATTTGGTAAAGAACTTATTATAAAAAGCAGTATAAAACCTATAATTAGTATAGGCATAAGCTAACCCCTAATCCCCATTATTTATTACAGTTTAGTAAAGTTTGTACATAACTTGGGTAAGAGAAAGGTCTACTTATTAATAATTGTTGTGCATTAGACAACTGAGTATTTTTAGCACATTCTAGAATTGCTGTTGGGCTAGGTATATGGCTATCTTTTATTGCCCATACACCTGTTTGCCCAGGTAATAAAGGGCTGTTAGAATATAACCAGCCTTGAGCAGTTAAAAACTTTTTATTTGCTTGCTCTTTAAAAGTAATAGCTTGTTGTTGGTATTTTAAATTATTAGCAACCTTTGCCCAGTCAGTTAAACCTTGAACAATATATGCATAATCTTGAATATTTGCTTGCCCCATTGGTTGATTTGTATTAGAAATAGCTCTTGGTGGCTTTACTTGGTTAAGTTGTTTAATTAATGATGCGGCTAGATTATGTGCAACTGCTGGCTGCATTTGTTCTAGCTCTACAGCTTTGGCAAATGCAGACAGTAGTAACCCATTCCAACCTAATATGCTTTTGGTATCTGTAGGGATTTGGTTATAGGGTTTTAGGTCATTATCGGCTAAAACTTTTCTTATATCTTGCCAGTATTTACTAGTTGGTCGTGGGTGCCATGCTGGTTGTTTAACATTGTTGATAGGTATTTCATATTTTGGTGGGTTTTTTTTTAGCCAGTCTTTAGTAACTTGTGCGTAATGTTTAGGTGATAATACAAGTTTTAATTGTTGTTGAGCCCACACATAATCAGCAGCTTCTATTAGGTTAATATCAACTGCAGACTGGCTACCTAAATATAGCCCAGTTGTTTTATCAAATAGTTTATTTTGTACATAGTCTAAGGTTTTTTTAGCGGTTGCTAAATAATCAGCTCTATTATATTTTTTACCAGCAATTAAATAAATTTCAGCTAACTGTGCTTGGTTATATAACATCTTTTCAAAATGAGGTATTTGCCATTCTGGGTCAATGGTGTAACGGTAAAATCCGCCATACACATGGTCAAATAAATGCTCTGATTGCATTTGATCTAGGGTAATTAGTAACCATTCATTAACTTCTTCACTTATAGTTGGCATTAATAAAGTGGCTTTTAAAATTGGTTCATTAGGGAATTTGTTAGAACCTCTTAAACCACCGCTAAGCATGTCCATTCTTGGTTCTAATTGTTGTAAAAACAATTCAGTAAATTCATTAGTACTGAGGGTGACATTTTGTTGTGTAGGCTGTTTAATTACTGCAATAGCTTGTCTGGCTGTATTAGTTACTTCTTCATAAGATTCCTGCCAAACAGCTTGTATTTTCTTTAAACTTAGTAACAGTTCTGCTTGAGGTTTGTAGGTAAAAGCAAAAAATGGATAGCCTTCTGGGGTTAAAAATACATGCTGTGGCCAACCTGCATGCCCGGCAGATTTTCTAGCAAAATTAATTAGATATTTATCTAAGTCTGGGGTTAATTCACGATCAATTTTTACAGATATAAAATGCTCATTTAAATAATTAGCAATGTCAGTGTTTTTATAACTCTCTTTGTGCATTACATGACACCAATGGCATGAAAAATAACCACTAGAAATCATAATTATTTTATTTTCTGCCTTAGCTTGCTTTAACGTAGATTCTTGCCAAATTAACCAATCAACAGGGTCATTGCCATGCATGGCTAGGTAGGCTGAAGCATGTTGATATAAAGAATTTTTATTTTGAATTGTTTGTGCTTTTAGCGAAAAACTGCT
>CAZJWQ010000016.1:2950-5768 GCA_964549645.1 uncultured Piscirickettsiaceae bacterium
GTTGATATAAAGAATTTTTATTTTGAATTGTTTGTGCTTTTAGCGAAAAACTGCTAAGCATGCTAATTACAAAAATACTAGCTACAAAAATAGTGAGTGAAGAAAATATTACTCTTAAATTTATCATTTTTTGCTTCCCTTATTATTATCCTAATGTGCAAATAGAAAGCTAGCACTATATCCAATTTAGATACCTTTGGTAGCTATTTACGGATTAGGGTAGTGAAATAAAATTACTCTTTTTTAGTTTTCTTTTTATCCTTTTTCTGCTGTTTTTTAGAGACCTTCGGTAACTTTTTGTTCTTTTTTTGTTCTTTTTTATTTTTTTGATCAGCATGATTTTGATCAAGAGTTTTAAATTCAGACTCTATCTCATCAAACATTTCATCATAGTCAACATCTTCCTCATTTTGCATGGCATAACGTTGATCCATTTCTTCTTCTGGGATGCCTTGAAACTTTGGTTCTGCTGTGGCCTTTGTTGCAGTCTTTGTGGTAGTTTTTTTGTTTGTTTGTGCATGCTCTTTTGCCTGTGCTTGTTTTTCCGCTAAGGCTTCACGTTGTTCTGGGGTTTTACGGTGTTTTTTAATAAAAGCACCTACAATAATACCTATTTCATATAAAATCCATATAGGAACTGCTAATAATGTTTGTGAAATTATATCAGGTGGCGTTAATAACATGCCTATTACAAAAGCACCTACTACTACGTAAGGTCTTGCGTGTGCTAGTTTTTTAGGAGATACCATACCCGTTAAAATTAATATAACTACAATAACAGGTACTTCAAAAGCAAACCCAAAAGCAAAAAACATTTTTATAACAAAATCTAAATACAGCGCTATATCTGTAGCAATGGTAATGCCTTCGGGCACTGATGCAGCTAAAAATCCAAAAACTAGCGGAAAGACTACATAAAATGCAAAGGCTCCACCTGCATAAAATAAGAAAGAACTAAAAAATAATATTGGAGCAACTAGTTCTTTTTCATGTTTATATAGTGCAGGAGCAATAAATGTCCAAAGCTGATATAGCAAAAAAGGCATTGAAATATAAATTGCTAATACTAAGCTTAATTTAAATGGGGTTAAAAATGGTGATGCCACGCCCGTAGCAATCATGCTAGTGCCTTCTGGCATAAATCTAGATAGCGGCTCAGAAACATAAAGATATATTTCGTTAGCAAATGGAAATAACATTATAAATATAATAAGTATTGCTAAAACACTTTTGGTCATGGCATTGCGTAATTCAAGCAGGTGCTGAACTAGCGTCATTTCATCATTGTTGGGCGGGATAGCATTTTTACTCATGATGGTTTTAAGTTGTCTCTACTTTTTTAGTATCTACTAAGATTTCTTTTTCTAGCTTGTCGGCGGATATATTTTCTGTGGTTATCTTTTCAACAGGTTTTTCTATAGCAGGTTCTGGTTGGTCAGGAGCTTTATTAAATTGGCTGCTAGAACTAGATGCAGATGTGTTTTCTGCTCCAAAAGTTGGTCGTGAAATTTCTTCATCTATATTGAAAGTTTTTTGCATATCAGACATGTCATCTGTAATATTATCTCGCATTGCTTCAATGTGTTGTTTTTGTTCATCAAAGTTTATGCTTTCTTTAATTTCTTTTATTGCTGATGAAAGTTCAGAATCACCTTTCATGCTATTCATAAAGCTTTTGGCTTTGCCTAAAACTTGCCCGATTTTACGAGCAACTTCAGGCATGCGTGCAGGACCAATCACTATTAATGCAATAGCCATAATTATAAAAAGTTCTAAAAAACCTATATCAAACATAATAGATTTAAACTACTTAGTCTTTTCTTCTGCAACATCGCTAGCAGTTTTTTCTTCGGCTTTTACGTCAAAAACATCAGCTTCTTCACTTTGTTCAATAGAAGTGTCTGCTTTGTTTTTTTCTTCTTCTTTAACAGCTTTTTTAAAGCCTTTTATAGCACCACCTATGTCAGAACCAATGTTTTTAAGCCTTTTTGCTCCAAAAAGAACTAAAACTATCGCTAATATAATTAATAATTGCCAAATGCTAATGCCCATTGTGATTGTACCTTTTACTGATTTTAAAAATAATTGATAATAATAGCAGAATAGTTAATTGTTTGTTATGTTTTAATGTAAGCAAGTTATAAGCTAAATTATGCTATACATAATAACAGCATGAAAACATTGTTGTTTTTGACTTTATATTAACATTTGATGTGGTTATTAGAGTATCTAATTGCCTGCAAAATGCCTAGTTACCTAGTAAATGGATATGTATATGAAAAATTTCTTGCCCACCACTTTTACCAGTGTTAATTATAGTTTTAAAACCGTCTAAGCCTTGTGCTTGTGCTAGTTTTGGTAGTAACATCATCATATGCCCCATTAAATCTTTATCTTCAGGAGTAAGTTCAAATAGGCCTATAATAGGCTTTTTAGGTATTATAAGTAAATGTACTTTAGCTTTAGGGTTAATGTCATTTATAACAATACATTTATCATCTTCGTGAATAAATTGAGCTGGTATTTCTTTATCAATTATTTTACTAAATATTGTTTTTTCATTATTCATGGTTGGTAGCCTTTTTTCGGTTGGCTTTTTCTTCAATGCCAGATAAGCCAAACCTGTTAGTTAATTCTTTAGTTATGTCAGCACTAGTTAAATCTTGATGTGCCAACAATATCATAGTATGAAACCAAAGGTCTGCTATTTCATATATTAAATGTTCTTTGCTTTGCTGCGTATTATTATGCTCTATATCTTTAGCTGCCATAATAACTTCGGTAGATTCTTCACTAACTTTTTTTAAAATAGACTCAA
>CAZJWQ010000016.1:5868-9519 GCA_964549645.1 uncultured Piscirickettsiaceae bacterium
GCTGCCATAATAACTTCGGTAGATTCTTCACTAACTTTTTTTAAAATAGACTCAAGACCTTTTTCATATAAGCTGGCAACATAAGAGTCCTTGCCTTGCTGTTGCTTGCGTTCAATAAGTATTTTATCTATAGCGGTTAAAATTTGATTAGGAGCCATTGTTAAAGCCTAACTTCTAAGTTATTGTCTTGCATTTTTTGTTTTGCTTGTGCAATAGAAAAGGTACCAAAATGAAAGATGCTAGCAGCTAATACTGCTTGTGCCTTACCTTTAATAATGCCATCCACAAGGTGTGAAAGTTTACCCACCCCTCCTGATGCAATTACAGGTATTTTAATGGCATTGGCAATTGTACTAGTTAGTTCAAGGTCAAAGCCTGTTTTTGTACCATCTTTATCCATGCTAGTGAGTAAAATCTCTCCTGCACCATTATTAGCCATTTTAATTGCCCACTCCACTGCGTCTATACCTGTGGGTTTACGCCCTCCATGGGTAAATATCTCCCATTTGTTTTTTTCACCCTTTAAGCTGGTTTTTTTAGCATCAATTGCTACAACTATACATTGTGAGCCAAATGTTTTACATGCTTCTTGTACAAACGCTGGGTTAAAAATAGCTGCTGAGTTTATAGCAATTTTATCTGCACCAGCATTTAACATTTTTCTAATGTCATCTAGGCTTCTAATACCGCCGCCGACCGTAAGTGGTATAAATACTTGGCTAGCAACATCTTCAACTACGTGTACTATTGTTTCTCTATCGTGTGCAGTAGCAGTAATATCTAAAAAAACTATTTCATCTGCACCCTGTTCATTATAGCGTTTGGCAACTTCAACAGGGTCGCCCGCGTCTTTAATATCAACAAATTGGATGCCTTTTACAACTCTACCATTGTCAATGTCAAGGCAGGGTATTATTCTTTTTGCTAGTGTCATTTTAACCTATATCATTTTAACCTTAGAAAATATTATCTAAACGTTCTGGAGGAGCTGGCATATCACTGATTTTTTCAATTTCTCCAGGGGGCATTTGTAAATAATAGCCTTTATTTTTTAAAGATGCAATTACTTCTTTAGAGTTTGAGCGGGGTAAAGCTTTATTTTTGCTTAGAGTGAAATCAAAAATATGCTTAGGTTTGCCAAACATTACTAGTAATTCATTGGGTAAATTAGTTAGAGACGCTGCTGGGTCTTTTTTTTGTGGAACAAATAAATATAGTTCATTTTTTTTATTAGTTTTAAAAGCAGAAACTTTTATATTATTTGGCATTTTGTTAACTCTTTAATTAGGGTTTAGGGTTGTTGGTTTTGTCTAACCATTTTGTGTAGAATTCTTCATAACTAATGGGTTTGCCATGTAAAAATCCTTGTATATTTGTTTTAGGAGGCTCATTAAAAAAGTCAAATTGCTCTTGAGTTTCTACACCTTCAATTACTACATCGAAGTTCATATGTTCTGCTATAGAAAGTATTGTTTCAACCAATACTTCATCATTTTTATCGGTGGTTATGTTTTTTATAAATTCACGGTCAATCTTTATTTCATTTACTGGTAGTTTTTTTAAGTATGCTAAGGAAGAGTAGCCAGTACCAAAATCATCTATCGAAAATTTAATGCCTATTTTAGCAAGTTCTTGCATCTTTTTTAAAATAGTATCCATATCATTTAGAAAGACACCTTCGGTAAATTCAAGAGTTAAATAAGCAGGATCCATGTTAGTTTCTTTAACTATAAGCAATAATTTAGAGCAAAAATCTTTTTTCAAAAATTGTCGGGGGCTTATATTAACGGAAAGATTATATATAAAACCTTTTTTAAAAGATTGTACGGTTTTTGTACAAGCTTCTGTTAATACCCAATAACCTATATCAACAATTAAATCGGTTTGTTCAGCAATGCTAATAAAGTTATATGGAGAAATAAGCCCCTTAGTAGGGTGTTGCCAGCGAATAAGAGCTTCAACACCAGTTAATTCGCCTGCTAAGTTAACCTGTTGTTGATAGTTTAAAATAAATTGCTGTTGGCTTAAAGCAACTTTAAGATCTTGCTCTATTTGAAAGTCATTTATCGCTTTATCAGTTAAATAGGTATTAAATATTTGTATTTGGTCGCCACCATTGTCTTTGGCGGTGTGTAGTGCTGTATCAGCGTGCTTTAAGGCATCATCAACAGAAGATATATCTGCATTATAAAGGCTGGTTATCCCGATGCTTACGGTTACTTCAATATTATTGCCTGCCGTATCAAAAGGTTGTTTTATTTCTTGTAAAATAAGCTTGGCTTTTTCTAAAATTTCTTGGTGATTGTTTGAAGGGTTAATAATTGAATATACTAGAGCAAACTCATCAGCTGTTAACCTTGCTAGCAAGTCATTATCAGGCATTATTTGTTGTAATTTATTAGCAAATTGTTTTAAAAACTGATTACCTAGTTCTTTACCTAAAGCATCATTAATAACTTTAAAACGATCAATATTAATTAAAATTAAGTAGCAGTTTTGGTCGGAGTTTTGATCTTGTTTAAATAAATTGTTATAAAAACCTTTGGTTAATTCTGTATTTAAATGTTCATTTAAGGAATTACGATTAGCTAAGCCTGTTAAAGCATCATAAAAAGTTAGTTCATGCAACTGTTTTTGTTTAGCTTGTTCTGCCGTAATATCTACTTGCATAGATAGAAAACCAGTTATTTGTTGTAAACTATCTTTAATTGGGGTGATGGTGGCTCGTAGTATTTGCCTTTGCCCTTGTTTATGTAAATTAGTTATATTGCTTGTCCAGATGCCATCTGCTTTTATAGTTTTCCATAGGTCTTGATAAGTTGCTAGAGAGGTTTCAGTTGATGCGAAAATACTAGGTTTTTGCCCATATAATTCATCAATACTGTAACCAGATTGCTCTACAACTGCTTTATTAACATATTTAATTATGCCTTCAGCGTCAGTAATTACTATTCTAATTGGAGCTTGTTCAATAGCAAAACTTAGGTTTCGTACTTTTTTATTGCTAACTTCAAGCTCTCGTTTGGATTTTATTAGAACCTTGTTTTTAAAAATTAAATAAATTATGGTTAGTAGAATAATTGTAAGTATAAATAGGATGGAATATAAGATACTACCATGCCAATGTTGCCAAGCATCAACTAAGGTAAGGCTAGCTATTTTATCAAAAGGTGGTAGGCTTAAATCATGTAGTAAAGAATTTATTTGGCGATAATCTTTAGCAATACCAAAGCCAGCAATTTTTAATTGATTTAATAAATAGGGATGTTCTTTTAAATGAAGTATAGTGTGCAATACGTCTATTACTAGCTCATCTTTTACTGTTTCTAAAGCGGCTAAAGGCCATTCTGGGTAGAGCCTAGTGCTACTAATAAGGCTAAAATTATCAAACGACTGTGGGTTAATAATTTTTATTTGTTGTGGGTCAAGAGTTTTACTCTTAAATTCTTTTTCTAACACGCCACTACGCACAAAACCAACATCTGCTTTATTATTTAACACTGCATCAATTATATTAGTGTGTGGCAAGCCTGTCTTAATAAGATTAAGGTCTCCTGTATGGTCTATAATGCCACTTGCTAACATTTCATAGGCTTGTGCTTGAAATGCTCCTAGTGATTTTATAGTAGGAGTGGCAATAAGTTTATTTTC
>CAZJWQ010000016.1:9619-11459 GCA_964549645.1 uncultured Piscirickettsiaceae bacterium
GTGCTTGAAATGCTCCTAGTGATTTTATAGTAGGAGTGGCAATAAGTTTATTTTCTAAATCTTTTAAATAGTTAATATCATCCCTAGTAGATTTAGTGAAAATAACCCCCCCCAGATGGTTGTATGCTGGTGTTGGCTTATCATTAGCTAGCCTTTCTTGCCTAAGTATAGTGGCTAATGGCGAGGTTAAATCATATTTATGGGTTAAATAAATATAATGTGAAGGATTGGTTAATAAAAAACTTATTGTTTGGTCACTAACCGCTTGGTTAATAGTGTCGTAATAACCAATTACTAGTTCAAAGTTATGTGTAGGTATAGTGTTATTTAAATGCTTAATTAAAGGTTGCCAGCGTTGTGTGGTTTCTTCTATGCCTCTAAAAGACAAGATACCAATTTTAATTGTATTTTTATTTGCATTTGCATGTTTAACAGAGTTATTATTGGCTTTTACTGGGCTAATAATAGTAAGCAAGAGTAGGCTTGTAAGTATATGTAATAGTATTTTGTATTGTCTCATTAGTTTTACTCTTTATAAAACATCTAATAATAATGAAGACATACTAGCATAGTAAGGTTCTTATCTGTTAATAGTTTTGTCATGGTTGCTGCATCTTGTGTAAACCTTTGCTCTCAGATATATTTAATACTTGACCTTAGTGATAGTTTTCTTTATTCTTGATCGTCTTAAATTATGCTTAGGGTAAAAGGGTTATGTATTTAAAACTATTAGGTAAAAATGTAGTGGTACTTGGTGGTACAGGTTTTGTTGGTCGTTCGGTAATTAATGAATTATCTAAGCAAGGTTATAGCATTACTTTGGCTGTGCGTCGTTTACAGCGTCATCGTGATTTTGCGTTATTTCCTAAAACAAAACTTATTGAAATGCGTGATATTACTGCTGAGAATTTGACAAGATTATTTAAAAATGCGGATATTGTTTTTAATCTTTATGCCGATACTACAGCACAAGCAGAAAATTTACCTGTTGATAAATTTGCAGAAACTGCGTATGTAATTAAACAAACAATAGAGGCTTCTGAGGTTAAAAGATTTATGCAACTATCTCAGCTGGGTACTGCTACTGCTGATGCATCTAATAATTATGCTTACCAAGTTGGTAAAATGGCAAGCATTATCAAGTCTATTACCACCTCTGGTGTAACTGTTGCTGAGCCAGGTATGTTAATTGGTGTTGGTGATGAAACAACTGCTATTATTAGTAAACAGCTTAGAATTCAATCATTTGTTTTGGCGATAGCAAATACAAAAACACAAGTACAGCCCTTAGCAGTACAAGATTTTGCCAAGGCTTTTGTTAATAGCGTTACTGATGAGGAAACTGTTGATAAACAATTGATTTTTGCAGGAGATGAGCGTTTAACTATTAAAGAATTAGCTATGCTAATTAGAAAAATGATGGAAAAAAAGCCTGCTTTTATTTATTCTATGTGTAATTTAGGGGCAAATATCAATGCTAAATTAGGCAGGCTTTCTTTATTAAAGTCTATTAGTGAAACTTTTGTAATTAGCTTAAAGCAAGATTTAATTACTGAACAAAGTTTCGAGAAAAATTATGGTTTTAAACCAGTAAGCCTAGAACAAGCATTAGTTGCTTATGTTGTAGACCCAACATTACGTAACCGCTATCATTTTTATAGAAAAGAAGCGAGCCGTAATGCTGAAGATTTATTAACTTAAGACCAGTGCCTTAAGATAGTATCTTAAGAAAAATTACACAGGCTTTTGCCTGTCATTTCTTTTGGTTGCCCCATATCCATCATGGCAAGAATGGTCGGCATAACATCACATAAAGCCCCATCTTCTTGTAAAGTGCACT
>CAZJWQ010000016.1:11559-15213 GCA_964549645.1 uncultured Piscirickettsiaceae bacterium
GCAAGAATGGTCGGCATAACATCACATAAAGCCCCATCTTCTTGTAAAGTGCACTTTCTTTCACCAAAATAAATTAATGGCACAGGGAAGGTGGTATGAGAAGTTAAGGGTGCATTATTTTCTACATCATATAAAAGCTCCATATTGCCGTGGTCAGCGGTTATTATCGCTTCTCCTCCAACTTCTTTAAGGGCTTTGGTTATTTTTCTTAACGCTTTATCTACTGCTTCAGCCGCTTTTATACATGCTTCCATATTGCCTGTATGCCCAACCATATCAGGGTTAGCAATATTACAAATAAAAGTATCATACTTATTTGATTTTATTGCAGTTACTAATAATTTGGTTAATTCAGGTAAACTCATTTTGGGTTGTAAATCATAAGTTGCTACTGCAGGCGATGGTATTAATATGCGATCTTCGTGTAGATTTGGTTCTTCTATACCACCATTAAAGAAAAAAGTAACATGAGCGTATTTTTCTGTTTCAGCAATACGTAATTGTACTAGGCCCTGTTTTGCTACATATTCTCCATAGGTGTTTCTTAATTTGGTTGGTCTATAGGCAATTAAAGCGCCAAATTTTTCGTAACTTTTTTTGTATTCAGTAAGGGTTACAAATTCTGATAATCTTGGAGCTCTACAACGATGAAAGTCGGCAAAATCTTCAGCAATAAATGCTTTAGTTATTTGCCTTGCTCTGTCAGAACGAAAATTCATAAAAATAATCGAATCACCATCTTCAATAATCGTCTTATCACCATTTTCATCTAAAATTACTGATGCTTGTAAAAACTCATCAGTTTCTCCTCGTTCATAACCTGCATCAATAGCTTCTTTGGCAGATGAATATTTAAAGTTTGCTTCTCCACAAGCTATTACATCGTATGCTTGATGTACTCTATCCCAACGATTATCACGATCTAAAGCAAAGTACCTACCTACAACAGAAGCAATTCTGCCAGAGTTAATTTTTTTCATAAAGCTTTCTAGCTGGTTGATATATTTTAATGCTGATTGTGGTGGTACATCTCTACCATCAACAATTACATGTATAATTACTTCTGCACCGCGTTCTTCTGCCATGGTTATGGCAGCCTCAATATGCCTTATATGTGAATGAACTCCACCATCAGACAGTAAACCTAAAATATGTATTTTACGTTCTCTATCAACGGTTGAATCGATTGCTTTTAATAAAGCATTATTCTGAAAAAAACGTCCGTCATCAATATCTTTTTGAATACGGGTTAGTTCTTGGTAAACTACACGCCCAGCACCAAGGTTCATATGCCCAACTTCAGAGTTACCCATTTGCCCGTCAGGTAAGCCAACTCTTGTGCCAGAAGTATGTATTAAAGTATTTGGGTAGTCTCGTAGTAAATCATCCCAGACAGGGGTGTCTGCTTTAGCTATGGCATTATAAGTTTCGTCGTCATTTTGTCCCCATCCGTCAAGAATTATTAGCCCAACAGGCTTTTTTTTTATTGTATTGTTTGTGTTATCCATGCTTAAATTTAGCCTTAATTATGATTAGTTATATTATATTTAGTAAATTTATTTTATTGTAACCCGTTTCACTGGTAAAATCAGTAGCTGTACCCTAAATTCTCTATTCGGGGATTAGGGTTGTAATTTAAATTGGAGAAAAGATAGATGTTTTTAGAATTTATGGGAGAGCAATATTTATTATTTATTGCTTTAGCTATTGTTGTTATATTTTTAGTTTATAGTTATGTAGGGGATAGTATCGCTGGGGTTAAGTCTGTAAGTGCAGATGAAGCTGTGAGGCTATTTAATAAAGATGCTAAAATTTTTGACGTAAGAGCTAGCATAGAATTTAAAAGTGGTTATATTGGTGAAGCTGAAAATCTTAATGCCAATGAAATTATAAAAAAACTAAATAATACAGATTTTACTAAAGAGGGAGATATTTTATTATATTGTGCCTCTGGCGCTCGCAGCTCTAATGCGGCAAGAGCCGTCACTAAGGCAGGTTATAGTAATGTACATAATTTAAGTGGTGGTATTTTGGCTTGGCAAAATGCAGGTTTACCAATAAATAAGCCGGTTTCGAAAAAAAGCAAAAAAAGAGCAAAAAAGTAAAATGAAAACATTGCAAATAATTATGTACACTAAATCTTTTTGCCCCTATTGCGTTATGGCAAAAAGGTTATTAAAAAAGAAAGGTTTAGAATTTACTATTATAAATGCAGGTGCAGACAGAAGCGTTTGGTTAGAAATGGAAGAAAAATCTGGTAGATCAACAGTGCCACAAATTTTTATAGGTAGTACGCATATTGGTGGTTTTGATGATTTATCTGCCGCTAAAAAATCTGGTAAATTAGATTCCTTAATTAATTAAAAGAGTAACGACATGACTGAAGAAAATAAAAAACAAATTAAAACAGAGCAAATTAAAAATACACAAGCAGAAAAAGAGCAAGAAGTAAAACAAGGGTTTGTTGTACAGAAAATTTATACTAAAAATATTTCTTTTGAATCTCCAAATACTCCAGAGGTATTTTTAAAAGAATTTAAACCAGAATTAGAAGTAAACATTAATATTGAGTCAAAAATTATTGAAGATAATGTACATAATGTAATTCTTAGAGTAACTGCAACAATTAAGGTTGATAGTATCACTGCTTTTTTATGTGAAGTAGAGCAAGCAGGTATTTTTGCAATTACTGGTTTTGATGATGCTAATTTACAATATTTATTAGCAGTACAATGCCCAAATGTTTTGTTCCCTTTTGCAAGAGAAGCTGTTTCAGATTTGGTTACTAAAGGTGGTTTCCCACAATTATTGCTTGAACCAATTAATTTTGAATCCATGTATGTAAGCCATATGCAACAAACTCAAGATGCAACAGCAGAATCAGCAGACGCGTTAAAACAGTAATTTCGGTATAGTTGAAGTGCAAAAAGTAACTGTTTTAGGGGCTGGGGCATGGGGTACAGCCTTGGCTATTCATCTTGCAAAAGCTGGGCATCTAGTAACCCTTTGGGCTCATAGTAAAACTCATGCACAGCAGTTAAAAGTGCAGGGAGAAAATAAACGTTATCTTGTTAATTATACCTTTCCTACAAACTTAACCGTTAGTGCTGATTTTGAAAAATCTGTAAAAAAATCAACTTCTATTTTAGTGGTAGTGCCTAGTAGTGCATTTGCTGATGTTTTTCAAAAAATAGCCAACTGTGCTTTGCCTATTGATACTCATATAGCTTGGGCAACTAAAGGTTTAGAACCAAAGTCAAAATTACTATTACATGAAGTTGCGCAAAGATACTTGCCAAATAATAATAGTTTTAGTGTTGTATCAGGGCCTACTTTTGCCTTTGAAGTAGCTAAGGGCTTACCAACTGCAATAGTAAGTGCTTCATCTAACCCTAAAGAAGCTGAACACTGGGCAAGCTTATTACATTATAAAAATTTTAGAGTCTATACTCAAACAGATATTGCAGGGGTTGAAATAGGTGGTGCTTATAAAAACATTATAGCAATTGCCACAGGTGTCTCAGATGGCTTAGGTATGGGAGCAAATGCAAAAGCGGCAATAATCTCTAGAGGTATGGTAGAAATAATACGCTTTGGTACAGAGTTGGGGGCAAAGCCAGAAACTTTAATGGGTTTGGCAGGCTTAGGTGATTT
>CAZJWQ010000017.1:0-13074 GCA_964549645.1 uncultured Piscirickettsiaceae bacterium
GTAAGTTATTTATGTCTCATCCTCCATTAGAAAAAAGAATTGCATTTTTAGAAGCGACTCATGAATCGCAACTAAAAATAGCATAATATAATATTAGCTTACTACCCTAATTCATAAATATAAATTAGGGTTAAGAAAGCCCTAAATTACCTTAATCCACACATACCTACTCTTCAAACTCCATAACTCTAAATAATATATCTACATTTTGCTTATGAAGTTCGTTATAGGTTTTAAAATGGCTAAATTTTGTTTGGTCTATATTTAAAGCATCTAGCAAACCTCCACCATCATTAATTATTTTTAATATTTCTGTTCTTAAAAACACTAAATAATCTTTGGTATAAGCAGTTGCTGTTGCTAAGTCAGTAACTCCACCATGCCCTGGCACAATTATTTTTGGCTGTAAGGCTTCTACTTTATCCCAAGTTTCTATCCATCCCTTCACATCTGTATGATTTAGAACTGGTAACATTCTAATATTAAATGCTATATCACCAGAAATCAAAATTCTTTCTTCTGGCATCCAAAGCTGTACATCATCTGGGCTATGTGAAGGCCCTAAATGTAACAATTCAATTTGCCTGCCTTTTAAATCAACAATTAATTTATCTTCAAACTCTATATCGGGTAACACCACAGATGATTTAAAGAACTTATCTTTTAGCGAACGTTTAGCCCTAGATTCAATCTTTTCTTGGTCTCTTTTTAATATTTTAGTGGTATATTTATGCCCAATAATGGTTACTCCTTGCTCTTTCCAATAGCTACCCCCAAGCACTGCATGACCTTGAGCGTTTTCATAAACTACAAATTTAACAGGTAAATTAGTCCTTGCTTTAATTTCTTGGTGTATTGCAGAGGCTAGTAGGTAACTACCACCTGCATTAAAAACTAAAACACCGTCATCGCCAATGATGAATGATAGATTATTATTATGCCCTGAATTTTGATAAGTGCTTGGAGCAGCGTCGCCTATTGCACTGTAAATGCCATCTGCTACTTTGATCGGAAGCTCGTACAAAAATGAGTTAATAGCTTTATCAGCAATTTTGACATCTAAACCAGAATCTTGCCATTTAAAAAAACCATCACTATAATTTTTTACATTAGAATACCCCATATCCAGTAAAAGCTGTGCTGCTAATGGACTGCGTTTATTTAAGCCACAGTACACAACTATTGGAGTATTTTTTGATAAAGCGGCATCATCAATTCTAAATTCTAACCAGCCCCTTGGTATATTGACATTTTGATATAAACCAATTGTACCCAACAAAATAACTTCTTCCCCAGTCCTAACATCAATCAACAAAGTATTAGGATATTGTTGCATTTGTTGCTGTAATTGTTTGGTATCTATATTAATTATTTGTGAACTTGGTTGCTGTGCCTGTATTGCGAATGCATTAAAGCTTATAACAATAAAAACAACATTTATAATTATATTTTTCATGGTCTACATCTCCTCTAAAAAGTTTTTTAGATTCAATTTACCATTTTTTCAATATTATTGTTAGTTGTTTATATTTAGGGGGGCATTAATTAAATTAGCTCTAGCTTCAGCTTGAATACGTTTAATCATATGGTATAAACCGGTAGAGCGGTTTGGAGATAAATGCTGAATTAAACCTATTTCTGCTAAAAATTCTAATGGCATCTCAGTAATTTCTTTAGCACTACGCCCACTATAAATTTTTAATAATAAGGCAATAAGACCAGCAACAATTGCCGAATCTGAAGTAGCTTTTATATATAAAACACTATTTTTTTCTTCTACATGTATCCATACTTGCGATTGACAACCATGAATTCTATTTTTTTCAGTTTTAAATTGATCGGGCATTGATTGCAAGGTTTTACCCATATCAATAAGATATTTATACCTATCTTTCCAATTAGTAAAGTGGGTAAATCTTTTAACCAAATCTTGCTGTATTTCTAAAACGCTTTTTTGCGAACCATTAGTCATTAATTTATTAACTCCCTTTATAACTTTTTCTTATTTTACCTTAACTTACCATATAAGGTAAGATAATGATTAAATCCTAATCCCCAGATAGAGATTAAAATTTACAAGAGAAAAAACACATGCCAATAAATAAAATCTCACGACGTTCGTTATTTAAAACTGCTTTAGGTGCATCTGCAACCTTAGTAGGATTTTCTGCCCTAAAACCATTATATGCAAGTGAAGCTATGGATTTTAAAGGCCCTGATGTTCCTGATGTAGCTGCGATTAAAGTCAACGATAGATGTTATTACATTCCTGCCTCTGGGCCTTTACCTACCTCTTACAACCTTGGTTTTTTTAGTAACCCAAGCTTTATTATTACTGCAGAAGGGGTTGTCGTAGTTGACACTGGTGCGTCAGTACAAATTGGTGAAATGCTACTTCGTCAAATTAGAAAAATAACCACTAAGCCAATTATTAAAATTATCAACACTCACTTTCACGGTGATCACTGGTTAGGTAACCATGCCTTTGTTGTTGAAAACCCAGAAATAAAAATTTATGCTCACCCTAAAACACAGGCTAAATTAAAAGCAGGAGCTGATGAATTTTGGTTTGGTTTTATGCAACAAAACACTAATAATAAAATTACCGGCACTATCATGACCTTGCCAGATCAAGATTTAATTGATGGTGAAATTATTAAATTAGGCGATACCACTTTAAAAATTCATCACTTTGGCACTATGCACACAGATGCTGACTTAATAGTTGAAATAGTTGAAGATAAAACCATGATTATGGGTGATGCAGTTATGCGTCGGGTTGCTAACATGGAAGATGCTTCTTTTGTTGGTACCATAAAAGGCTTAGAAAACATACTTGCAATGCCCGTTGATACTTTTATTCCGATGCATGGTAAACATGAAGGCACTGCTCTTATTGAAGATGGTAAGCAGTTTATGGAGATTATTTACAATGAAACTGCAAGACTATATGAAGAAGGTCTTGCTGATTTTGAAATTAGACCTATCATAATGGAAAATGCTTTTATGAAAAATGAAGCTAGTAAATGGCCTGGTTATCAAAGCACACTAGGAAGATTTGTTGCAGTTGCTGTGAGGGAATATGAAGCTAGTTTATTTTAGATCATGTAACATAAACTATGTAAAGTCTAATAAAGAACTTAAATTAGTATAGTTAAAAGATATATCTGCCTGTTGTTGTACAGCAGGTTTTGCATAGTAGGCTATACTTAAACCTGCCTCTTGCATCATTAATAAATCATTAGCTCCATCACCAATAGCAATTACTTGTGTAGGTTTTATATTTAATTTATTACAAAGCTCATGCAAAAATTCTGCTTTTGCTTTTGCATCAATAATATTGCCTTCAACCAGCCCTGTAAGCTTACCGTTTTTTTCTGCAAGTACATTTGCTCTAGTAAAATCAAGTTTAAGTTGTTTTTGTAAACGCTCGGTAAAAAATGTAAAGCCTCCAGATACTAATGCAAATTTAATATTCTGTTGCTTTAAACCATTAATTAATTGTTCTGTACCTTTATTTAAATACAGTTTATGTTGATAAACTTCTTCTAAAAATGATACTTTTAAGTCTGTTAATAAAGATACCCTTTGCTTTAAAGATCCTGCAAAATCAATTTCTCCACACATCGCCGCTTCTGTTATGGCTGCTACTTGTGGTTTTAAATTCATCATATCTGCTATTTCATCAATACACTCTATACCGATTAAAGTTGAGTCCATATCACTAATAACTAACTTTACCTGTTCTTCACAAAAATGCTTAGGCAAGATATTAATATCTATTTTTAATTTATTAGAAATGTTTATTACTTCTTCTCTAGTTACAGTTTTTACTTGTAACCTAAAATGGTTGTTTTTACGAGAAGGCTTAGTTTTAAATACTGTTTCTAAAAGATTGCTTTGTGCTAAGTTTAAATTATTAGCATGAATAATTATAGTTTTCATTGTTTCTCCACTTTAACAATAGCAGTGCCTGCAAATTTATCTTGTAAGGTTAACAAATAGGGTTTATTTTTTTGTGGTATAAAAAGATAAATCCAACCTATTGCAAATAGTAAAATTACTAACAAAAAACGCACATTGGCATTATGCCTAGTAAGTAAATAGCCGTCTTGTCGTTGTAATCTAATCCCCCATGATTTAAAACCAGGTGTTTGCCCCCTTGCTGTCCAAAAAAAGGTTAGGTATAAATAAGTTATAGCCAATAAATATACTTGAAAAGCAACCATGCTAGCGGGACTGGTATGAAGATTGTCGCCCTGCCACACTACAAATGGGATAGCAGCAACAAACCATACTGCAAGCAATAATAATAAGTCGTAAAGAAAAGCAAAAATGATTTGGAAGGCTAGTAGCATATTTTTATAAAAAGAATTAATAGGTGTTTATTTTACCTTAAGACAGTATCTTAATCATTACTTATAAATTATCATATAACTTAAAATAAGTATTATAAAGTATATAAAAAAGGGAATTAAGTGAATTTTTCAGCAGAAGATTTTTCTTTAACATGGTTAGTAGCGGGTTTTATTATTATTACCGTAGTTTTGTTATGGAGCTTAATTACTGCACCTTGGTCAAAATTAATTAGTGATTCAGAATCTCAGCATGTATTTGTTGGTGTTGTTTTAGTATTAAGCGCTATTTGGTTGGCTCAAGTACCTATTATGCCTAATGTAGGATTTCATCTATTACTTTTAACTTCTGTCACTTTAATGTTTGGCCCCCAATTTGCCATTATTGCAGGAGCTATCGCTTTGATTATAACCACATTCCTTAAAGAAGGTAGTTGGATGGCTATAGGTTTAAATGGTTCAATAATGATATTTTTACCTGTATTATTAGTATGGTTATTCACAATATTGTCTTATAAGTTTTTAGAAAAAAACTTTTTTGTATTTATATTATTTAATGGTTTTTTTGTTGCTGCTATTAGCACGATTATTATGCTTTTTATCTCTGTGGCTATTATGTATTACTCTGGAGCTTATGAATTTGAAAGGTTGTCTTTTTCATTTATACCTTTTATACCTTTAATGATATACCCAGAAGCCTTTATTAATGGTTTAATAATAATGTCGTTAGTGCTTATGAAACCACAGTGGGTAAGTTGCTTTGATGATGATATGTATTTAAAAGGTAAATAATATTTAAGAAAGATCTGATTAACTAAAAAAGCCAGTAAAAATACTGGCTCAAAACTGGTTAAACTTTTATGTTAACTATTATTCTAACCAAGTAGGCTTTATTTCAGCCCTTAATTGCCTAATTTGCTGAGTTGCAGTATTAAGAGCTTGATTTGCATAAGCAACAGCTTCGGTGTTTTTACCAGCTTTTTTAGCTGCTTGGGCCTTATCAATAAATGTATCAACAAAAGATTTTTTCATTTTCTTTTGTTTCCATACATTACCTTCTTTTTTAGCAATAGCATGCTTAGCTTTAGCTTCAGCAATAATACTTTCAAAAGAAGCAGTTTCTGCCTTTGCGTATACACTACCATGTGATACAACAGTTAAACTAACTACAAGAGCCGCACCGATAAACAATTTCTTCATTTTTATATCCTCCAATATAAATTAGTTGCATCTTATAATTTTTACATTTATTTAAGATACGAGTCCATTATAAGAAGTAAGCCATTATATTTAAAGACAAAAGATTTTATTTACCCGTTAATTTATTTTATATTTGAATTTGTTAATATGCTAATATGTTTTATTATAAATTTTAAAGCTAAAAGCAAAGCTATGTTTTGGATCGATGGGATGATGCTGACTAAACACTTCTTGCCAGTCTTTTTGTATAAATTTAGGAAACACTGTATCGCCTTTTATAATAACTTCTACATTAGTTATATATAGTTTATTTGCATAACTAAGCATAGCTGCATACAGTTGCCCCCCGCCTATAATCATTATTTCTTCTTGCTTACTACAGCTTAACACAGCGCTTGTTATAGAACTAAACAATTCTACGCCATCACAAGCAAAATTTACATTGCGGCTAATTACAATATTACGTCTATTAGGTAGGGCTTTAGACCCTATGGATTGAAAAGTTTTACGCCCCATAATTATGGTTTTATTTTGCGTATTTTGCTTAAAAAACTTTAAATCATTTGGTAAATGCCATGGCATACTATTATCTTGACCTATAGTATTATTTTTATCCATTGCAACAATTAATGAAATATTATAATCTTGCATTAAAGAATCTATAGTCACACTGATACCTTAGCTTTTATATGCGGATGTGATTGATAATTAAGTATTTCAAAATCTTCAAACTTATACTCAAAAATACTGTTTGGTTTTTTATTTATTTTTAAAGTTGGTAAAGGGTAGGGTTTACGACTTACTTGTAATTTAGCTTGCTCAATTGTATTGTTATATAAATGCACATCGCCTCCTGTCCAAATAAAATCACCGACTTCTAAATTAGTTTGTTGAGCAATCATATGGGTTAACAGTGCATAGCTTGCAATGTTAAAAGGTACGCCTAAGAAAGTATCGGCACTTCTTTGGTATAACTGGCAAGATAATTTGTTATCTGCTACATAAAACTGAAACAAAGCATGACAAGTTGCTAGTGCCATTCTGCCTTGTTTTACATTTTCTTGTGGAGAAATGGCTTCATCTGGTAAATCAGCAGGGTTCCAAGCACTAACAATCATTCTACGGCTATTAGGATTATTATTTAAAGTATCAATAATTTCTGCAATTTGATTAATTGTATCACCGTTAGGTTTTTGCCAGCTTACCCATTGCTTGCCATATATTGGACCTAAATCACCTTGCTCATCGGCCCATGCATCCCAAATTTTAACACCATTACTTTGTAAATAAGTATTATTGGTATCACCCTTTAAAAACCATAATAGTTCATGAATTATTGACTTTAAGTGTAACTTTTTAGTAGTTACCATCGGGAAACCATCTTGTAGATTAAAACGCATTTGATAGCCAAAAACAGATATAGTTCCTGTACCTGTTCGGTCACCTTTTGCTTGACCTTTATCTATAATATGTTGCAATAAGTCTGAATATTGTTGCATTATTATTTAGCCTTTTTGTAAGATATAAATATTATGATGATACCAACAATTATCATAGGCACAGATAAAACTTGCCCCATTGTTAGCCAGTTCCACATTAAATAACCTATATGCTCATCAGGCATTCTATAAAACTCTACATAAAATCTAAATACTCCATACAGTGTTAAAAATAAGCCTGTTACAGAACCAAGTGGTCTGGGTTTTCTGCTATATATATACAACACAACAAATAATACTATTCCTTCTAAAAAAGCTTGTAATAATTGGGTTGGGTATTTTGCTACTACTTCACCTAGTTTTGAGTCATAAACTTGCATAGCAAAAATAGAGTTTGGATTACTTGCTACCTTACCCCATAATTCACCATTTATAAAGTTACCAATACGCCCAAAAAATAAACCAATTGGAGCTAATATAACCACAAAATCAGAAATAACAAAAATAGAAACTTTCATTTTTTTATAGGCAAACCAAAACATTGCTAAGGTTACACCTAACATACCACCATGAAATGACATGCCACCTTGCCATACTTTTAATATTTCTATAGGGTTTTGTAGATGATTGTTTAAATCATAAAAAAGAATAAATCCTAAACGAGCACCTAAAATTACACCGATAGCACCTAAAAAAAGAAAATCACTGACAAGTTCTTTATTCCAGTATTTAGATGTTTTAGATTCTTGATTACCTAGTAAAAAAAACCCTAAGAAACCTAACAAATACATTAATCCGTACCAATGTATTTGTAGCATCCCTAGGTCTAGCGCTACTGGGTTAATGATTGGGTAGTTCCACATACAAATCACTCTATTTTATTTATTAAGTGCAAATAATACTATTTTATAGAGATAATTGTACCCTAATCCCTAGATAGAGATTGGGTATATAGTGCTAGCCCTTGTTTGTGCTAGGTGTTTGCAAAAAATCTTAGCTTAACCCATCGGTTAAGCGGGCATTTTTTGTGAATGCCTAGCGAATAAGGGCTAGTGCTAGATGCCAATTCTCTATTTAGAGGTTAGGGTTGTAGATTTAAATTTTAAATTGATTAACTAAACTTTCTAATTTATTAGCAATTTGTTGTAACTCTTGTGCTGATGCTTCAGTATTAGTTGAGGATACTACTGTTTTAGTAGATATATCATGTATTTCATTAATTTGTGTATTAACCTCTACTACCAAGTTATTTTGTGATTGAGATGACAATAGCATTTTATTACTCATTTTATTAATGTCATCAATTAATATTACTACAGGTCCTAACACTTTTTGTGCTTCCATAACAGCATCAAAGCCTTGTTTGGTAGTTTTTTGACCATTTTCAACCACTTTTACTGTTTGCTCTGTAGCAGAACTAATTTTTGCAATCACCTCTTCTATTTCTAATGTAGCCTCTTGGGTTCTTTGTGACAAACTACGTACTTCATCAGCTACTACAGCAAAACCGCGCCCATGTTCTCCTGCACGAGCTGCCTCTATTGCCGCATTTAATGCTAATAAATTAGTTTGGGTAGCAATGCCTTTAATTACACCAATAACTGTGCCAATTACCTGACTATCTTCACTTAACTGCATAACAGATTTGGTTATTTCATCCATACCAATCGCTACTTCTTCGATTATTTCTGCAGCCTCTTTAACAACCTTACCGCCATTTCTAACTCGGCTTACTGCTTGCTCTGTTGCTGACAAAGTATTATTAGAGTGGTTTTCTACATCTTTTGATTTTTTATCCATATCACCCATAGAAGAGCTAAGATGGTCAGAAATATTTAACTGTTTTACTAAGCCTTCTTTAGAAGACTGCGTAACTTCTTTTAATTTTTTAGATGAGTTTTCTAATTGCTCTACGGTTTGGGTTACTTCTTTAAGAGTTATTTGTATTTTATTAATAAAGAAGTTGAAATACATAGCTAATTTAGCTATCTCATCCTTGCCTTCTACTTTTAAACGTCTAGTTAAATCGCCTTCTCCTTCAGCAATATCTTTCATAGCTAGAACCACTTCATCAACTGGCTTAGTAATTGATCTGGTAATTATTATAGATATAAATAAACCTATTATTGCTCCTATTACAGAGATTAAAATTAATAACAATAAATTTCTTAATGAGCTATCAATTAATGCTATTGAAGTATCAACCATATGTTCATTAGCACTGTCAGCAATAGATTCTATAGCATAATCAACCTTGTCAAAAAGAGGCATAATTTCATTTTGCATAGTCCAGGTATCCATGCGCCACTTAGCACCTTGATTAATCTGTTGCACCTTGGTAAAGTATTTACTATATTCACGGGAGGCTTGTTGAATAATTTCTACAGCTTCTTCTTGCTCAATAGTAAGACCTTCTTGTTTAGATATATTAGCTAAAATTGCTTCCATTACTTTAAAATTATTTATAGTAGCATTTGCCATTGAATCAGTTCTAAGAGCCAAATAACCACGGACAGTAGTCATAATATTTAACCAAGTTTTTTGCAACGGCAACAATGACTTTAATATATTTTTTCTCTCTAAAGATAAGATTTCTAATTCAGAATTTATCATAAAACCAATTTGTTGTTGAATAATTCTCGCATTTGGACTCAAATTATCTCTAGCAAAAGCAAATGCTGGAAACTTTTTATTGGTATCTGTAGAGTAAAAGATTATTTTATCTATAAAATACGGGAATTTAACTAAGGATTCACTGGCATTGGTGTGTTCAATTAATTGTGCAGGGGTTAACTTAGGTTTAATACTTGCTAAAAGAGCAATCACTTTATTATATTCTGCCTTATGTTTATCTATAAAATGTTGCTCACCTGTTAACATAAATGAGCTTAATTGCACCATTCCAGATTCAAGTGTTTGTATCATTTTACCGGCTTCTAAAGCCACGGGTTGTTTAATTTCAACAACTTCTTTTATATCCCCCCTAACTTCCGACAGGTTCATCACTGCTAAAATAGTTACACTAATTAGAACTACTTGTACAATTCCAAAACCAAAATACATTTTATGTTTTAAAGTTAAGCTACTTAAATATTTTGTCATTATATTGTCCATTTTTTCTTAGAAAGATTACTATAAAAAACATAAGCAATATAAGAACCAAGGGGGTGCTTAATTTAAAAGTTTTATTATTTCTTTTACTATATTACTAGTTGCATTAGTTTTACTTTGCTGCCTAATTTTATTGGATGCTAAGATATTTCTGCCCTTATCAAGCCAATAGTTAATTTTTGCCGTTAACACAGAAACTGTTAATTGCGTTTGTTTAATAACTTCTCCGCCCCCCATGTCAGTTAAAAACTGGGCATTAGCACTTTGGTGGTCATCAACTGCAAATGGGTAGGGAATCATTATTGCTGGGCGAGATGTTGCCATTAGCTCTGAAACAGTTAAAGCTCCTGCACGACAAATAACAAGGTCTGCATTTTGATATGCGCCGAGCATATTATCAATAAATGGCACAATTTTATAATGTTGATTATTACCAGCAAATTCTTGTTTATAAAACTGTATTGTTGGTTGTAGTGTCGCCTCTCCTGTTTGATGAATTAGCGTAACTTGTCTTTTTATTAATAGTTGTTTTAATACTTTAGGCATAATTTTATTAAGAGCTAAAGCCCCTCTACTACCACCTAATACTAATATATTGAATGGTTGCTGGGGTAGTTTAGGTAATAAAGTTGGTACTTGCTCTAAGCCATCTCTAACCGGGTTGCCTAATTGTAAAACTTTTTTACCTGTTAATTTTTGTTGTGGGAAAGCACTAATCACTAAAGTTGCTATTTTTGCTAGCAGCCTATTTGTTAAGCCTGCCACCGCATTTTGCTCATGTATAACTAACTTTATACCCATTAGTTTTGCCATTAAACCTGCTGGCCCACAGACAAAACCTCCCATACCTAACACGAGGTTTGGTTTTGTCTGTTTAATTATTTTTCTTGCTTGTAACATGGCACGTAAAATATTAATTGGAGCAATTAGCCAACCATAAAAACCATTTCCTCTTAAGCCTTTTATTTTTATAGCATTAAAAATTATTTGCTCTTTTTCTACCCAAGATTTTTCCATGCCTCCTACAGACCCTAACCAGCAAACATTTATGTCATGTTTGCATAATTCTTGTGCTATAGCAATACCAGGAAATACATGCCCGCCTGTACCTGCTGCCATTATCATTACTTTCATATGTTTTAAGTAACCTTTGCTTGAGCCCGTGTTGCTAAGTCTTTGCATCTGGTTTCATAATCAACCCTAAATACCATGGCTAAGCCTATCATTAGTATTAACATACTAGAACCACCATAACTCATTAATGGCAAGGTCAAACCTTTAGTTGGCAGTAGACCTAAATTAACTCCCATATTAATAAAAGCTTGTAGCATTATCCAAATACCAACCCCATAAGCTATTAAACCACCAAAAAACTCTGCTTTATAAAAGGCTCTTCTGCCAATTAAAAAACACCTATAAAGAATAAATAAATATAAAGCAACTAATAAGACTACTCCGATAAAACCAAACTCTTCAGCATAGATTGAAAATAAAAAATCTGTATGGGCATCAGGTAAAAATAATAATTTTTGCACCGATTCACCAATACCTACCCCAAATATCTCTCCCCTTCCACTAGCAATAAGGGCTTGTGTTAACTGAAAACCATGCCCAAATGGATCTGCCCAAGGATCTAAAAAATTAGATACTCGTGCCATTCTATATTCTGAGGTTATTATCATGATTGTCAATAAGGCTGCAACAGGCAATACTGTAAACACAAAAAATCGCCAAGGAGCTCCTGCAATTAATAGCATACCAGCAATTATTACAGCTATAACAAAAGTACTACCAAAATCTGGTTGCCATAATAGCAAGATTGCCATTACCCCAAACGGTATAGCTAACCTAAGAACTGCTTCAACACTTTCTCTTACTGCATAGGCGTGTCTAGTTAGATAACCTGCCATAAATATTATTACTGCTAATTTAACAAATTCTGCAACTTGAAAATTCATTATCCCTAAAGATAACCACCTTCTTGCACCATTAATTTCTCTACCAAAAATAAGCACTAAAACTAATAAGACAATCCCAAATAAAAATATCTTAATACGATGATTTTCCCAAAAATTTATCGGAATTCTAACAACTATAGCCACAAAAAACATAGATATCGCAAAGAAAATTGCTTGTTTGGTAACATGATAAAGAGAATTGCCATGAAATTTTTCACCTATAGCAACTGAACTAGATGCTACCATTGCTAAACCAATAACTATTAGCACTAATAAAGCACCTAATAACCAAAAATCTATTGGCCATTTATGGCTAGTTTTGTTCCAAGTTGGGTCAAACACTGTCTTTCACTAACCTTATAAAGCTATTACCACGATCAATATAACTTTTAAACTGGTCAAAAGATGCACATGCAGGTGAAAATAATACTGTAGTTTGCGGTGTTATATCTTGTGTTATATATTTTGTGTGTGCTAGTTTAACTGCCTCAGCTAAATCATCAACTTGTGTTATGACTAACTGCGATGCTGGTGATGTTATGGCAGTTTTTATTAGCTCAGAATCTCTACCAAATAATATTACTTCTTTACAACAATCAGCTACTGTGGCTTTTAAAGGTGAAAAATCAGCTCCTTTTCCATCTCCACCAGCAATTAATATTATATTTTTTTTGCCACAACTAGTTAAACTATTAATGCTATTAATGGCTGTTAAAGTTGCCCCAACATTGGTTGCTTTAGAATCATTAATCCATTCTATGCCATTTTTTATGGCTATGGTTTGGCTGCGGTGTGCTAAACCTGTAAAACGTTTAAAAACATTACGATAATGTTCTAGCTTTATATTGAGGGGTTTAGTTAAACAAATTGTTGCAGCTGCATTTAATAGATGGTGTTCGCCTTGTAGTGCCATTTCTTTAATAGCCATTATTTTTTGTTTGCCGATATATAAATAATCTCTATCATCAATAGCAAAAAAATCTACATTTTTTTTATTTTTAAATTCATTTA
>CAZJWQ010000017.1:13174-14977 GCA_964549645.1 uncultured Piscirickettsiaceae bacterium
TTTAGGTAAAATAATTAATTTTGCATTATTAAATATTCTCATTTTTGCTTGGGTGTAAACTCTCAAATTGGGGTAGCGATCCATATGATCTTCACTAAGATTAAGAATGGTTGCCGCCATAGCTTGTAGTGAAAAAGTAGTTTCTAATTGAAAGCTAGAAATTTCCAACACATAAATATCATAATGTTGTTTTGCCATTAATAGATCTAACGCTGGTATACCTATATTACCACCCATTCCTACTTTAAAACCTGCTTCTAACAATACTTCATTAACCAAGCTAGTTACGGTGCTTTTGCCATTAGAGCCTGTAATAGCTATTATTGGTTTATTAGTATTTTGTGCAAAAACTTCAATATCTCCAATAATTGGGATATTGTTAAAAGCTGATAGCCATGGTGATTTTAATGATATACCTGGGCTTAGAATAATTTTAGTTATTTTATTTATTATATTATTTGGCAAGACTAATTTATAAAATTTTATAGTTGGGTAGTCAATTTCTAATTGTGCAGTATCAAAACCTGCACGAGTATCAAAAGCAATACATTCTTGGGCATTATTTTGTAAGAATTTAAGTGCACTTTGCCCACTCATTCCTAAACCAGCTACTAAAATCATATTGTTACCTAATTTTTAAACTTGCTAAACCTATTAAAACTAATACAATAGTTATTATCCAAAAACGAATAATAACTTGCGATTCATGCCAACCTTTTTGTTCAAAATGATGATGCAAAGGAGCCATTAAAAAAATCCTTTTACCATTTCTCATTTTGTATGAACCTACCTGTAAAACTACTGATAAAGTCTCCACAACAAAAATACCTGCCATAATTGCAAAAACTATTTCTTGTTGAATAGAAACCGCTACCACTCCTAAAGATGCTCCGATTGACAAAGAGCCTACATCACCCATAAAAACTTGTGCAGGGTGGGCGTTGAACCATAAAAAACCTAAGCCAGCACCTGCTAAAGCGGCACAAAAAATTAACAACTCTCCTACCCCAGGTATATGAGGTAAATCTAAATAACTAGCAAAATATGCGTGGCTGGTTACATAGGCAAAAACCCCTAAAGCAATAGCAACCATTACCGCTGGCATTATTGCTAGCCCATCTAAACCATCGGTCAAGTTAACTGCATTAGAAGAGCCTACAATTACAAAATATGCCAAAACTACTGTCCATGCACCCAAATAAATAAAAGTATCTTTCATGTAAGGTATTAGTAAATAACCTACGCTTGGTGAATTTGATAAGCTAAATAAAGTATAAGCGGCAATTATCCCTACCATAGATTGCCAAAAAAACTTGGTTCTAGAGCGCATACCTTCAGGATCTTTTTTTACTACTTTTGTATAATCATCTATAAATCCAATAATCCCAAAACTAAGCATGGTAAGAGTAGCTATTAATAAATAATGGTTAGTTAAATCGCCCCATAATAATACAGATAAAGATACTGATAATAATATCATTACTCCACCCATTGTTGGAGTTCCTGTTTTTACTAAATGGGTTTCTGGCCCATCTAAGCGCACAGACTGCCCAATTTTAAGCCTAATTAACCACTTTATTACGACAGGACCTATAATAAAAGATAGTATTAAAGCGGTCAAAACACTCATAATAGTTCGCATAGTTAAAAAACTAAAAACACTAAACCCAGATACAAATTGACTTAGGTATTCAGTTAAATATATCAACATAATTATTTATTACTCTTTATATTAGCCCTAATCCCCAGATAGAAATTGGATATATAGTGCTAGCCCTTGTTTGCTAGGCGTTTGCAAAAAAT
>CAZJWQ010000018.1:0-4495 GCA_964549645.1 uncultured Piscirickettsiaceae bacterium
TGCTATACATAATAACTTGGTGCAGGGTTTAGGTTTTAATTAATTTTTACCAGTATGCCCAAAACCACCAGTTCCTCGTTGTGTATTATCTCCGAACTCTGCTACTTGTGTAAATACAGGCTGTAACACTGGTACTATAACCATTTGGGCTATCCTTTCCCCTACGCTTATTGAATAGGCTCTATCACTTCTATTCCAACATGATACCATTAGAGGGCCTTGATAATCTGAATCAATCAACCCTACTAGATTACCAAGCACTATGCCATGCTTATGCCCCAAACCTGACCTAGGTAATAACATAGCGGCATAATTTGGGTCATTTAAATAAATTGCCATACCTGTTGGAATCAATATAGTTTGCCCTGGTGCGATAGTTTGCTCTTCTTCAATACAAGCCCGTAAATCTAAACCTGCTGAACCCTTAGTGCCATATTTGGGCATTTTAATTTCATTACCTAGGCGTTTATCTAAAATTTTATATTCAACTTGCAGGGTCATATTTTTTCCTTTGCAATATAATCTAGCAGTTCAAAAGCTTGTTGTTGTTTACTAGATTTTTTTAATTTATGGGCTTTAGTTTTATTATTAGTTTTATTATTATTTTGGCTAATTAAGGTTAATTGGTTATCATCTTGTTCAAACCCTTTATTGTTACCAACTAGGTTGGCACAAATAAGATCTAAATTTTTAGCTATTAATTTTTGTTGCGCATATTGTAAAAGATTTTCTGTTTCAGCGGCAAAACCAATTACTTTAATATTTACAGTTTGTTTTTGCTTTGCTACCCAAGCAATAATATCAGGGGTTTTTACTAATTCTAATGTTAAGTTTGATTGTTCGGCTATTTTTTTTATTTTATTTACTTTAGGATTAGCCACTCGGTAATCAGCAACCGCGGCGGCGGCAATGAAATAATCTGCATCAAAATAGTATTTTTTAACTTCACTAAGCATTTGTGCAGTGGTTCGTACATTTTTACGGATAAGTTTTGCTGAAGTTTTTAACGAAACAGGCCCCGCAACCAAGGTAACTTCTGCACCCAGCTTACTTGCTTCTTCGGCAATAGCAAAGCCCATTTTTCCTGAGCTTTTATTACCAATAAAACGTACTGGGTCAATATCCTCATAAGTTGGCCCAGCAGTTATTAAAACTTTTTTTCCTTGCCAATATTTTTTTAACTCTTTATTTTCGGTTAAAAATATAACTGCTTCATCAAAAATAGCTTGTGGTTCTTGCATTCTACCCTCGCCTACTTCACCACATGCTTGCTCTCCTGAATCAGGAGCTAAAACTATAATTCCACGCTGTTCAAGTATTGCAATATTTTCAACCGTTGCTTGATTGCTCCACATGAAACAATTCATTGCAGGGGCAACCATAATAGGCTTGTCTGTTGCAAGAAGTAGTGTTGTTAATAAATCATTAGCTCTTCCCATACGAAGTTTAGCAATAGTTTCTGCACTAGCAGGGGCAATAATAATTAAATCAGCCCAACGAGCCAATTCAATATGCCCCATGCCTGCTTCTTGTTCTGTATTAAAAACTCCATCACGAACAGGCTTGCCAGATAAAGCTTGGAAGGAAAGCGGTTGAATAAAAGCTTTTGCCCCTTCGGTCATTACCACTTGCACTTCATATTGCTTTTTAACAAACAACCGCACCAACTCTAAAGACTTATAAGCAGCAATACCGCCTGTTACGCCGATTAGTATTTTCATTAATTAACCTCTAGGATGGTGCATAGAATGTACTGATTTTAGCCTTTCTTTTGCTACATGGGTATATATTTGAGTGGTGGATAAATCTTCATGCCCTAATAACAATTGTACCGTTCTTAAATCTGCACCATTTTTAACTAAATGAGTTGCAAAAGCATGCCTTAACCCATGCGGTGAAATATTAGCATAAATACCAGCGGCTAGAGCCAAAACTTTTATTCTATGCCATAAAGTTTGCCTAGTCATCTGCCTGCCTATACGAGAAATAAATAATGCATCAATAAACTTATTTTTGACAAGAGCTGGGCGTGCTTGATTGATATAAATCTCTAAAAATTCTATCGCAACCTCACCGATGGGAATTATTCTTTCTTTATTGCCTTTGCCGATAACTTGCACAAGACCTGCAGAAATATTTATTTGTTCAAATCTTAAACCAACTAACTCAGAAACCCTTAACCCAGAGGCATACATTAATTCAAGGATTGCCCTGTCTCTTTTACCTAAAACAGTTTTTAAATCGGGGATTTCTAATAGCTTAATAACTAATTCTTCTGAAATGACTGTCGGTATGGACTTTGAAACTTTAGGAGCTTTTAATAAACTAGTGGGGTTGATGCTAATTAATTTTAAAGCGTATGCAAATTGATAAAATCGTTTTAACGATGAAACGGTTCTTGCAATAGATTTATCTTTTTTATCGGTTTCAAATAAATAATATATAAAATCATTTATATTGGCTGTTGTGATAGCAAGCAAAGATGTTTCTTTGGACCAATTAAGTAAATTATTAAGATCACGCCCATAGGCATCAAGAGTATTTTGACTTAAACCTTCATTAAATTGGCAAAAATGTAAAAACTCTTTAATTTCTAAATTTAATTTATTTTTACTCATTTTTAAAATTTACATAATTTATTAAACCCTAATCCCCATATAGAGATTGGATATATAGCGCTAGCCCTTGTTTGCTAGGCATTTGCAAAAAATCTTAGCTTCACCCATCGGTTAAGCGGGCATTTTTTGTGAATGCCTAGCGAATAAGGGCTGGTGCTAGATGCCAATTCTCTATATGGGGGTTAGGGTTAAAGACTATAATAATACAAAAAAGCACTCATTTGAGTGCCTTTTTATTAAAAAACTAAGCAGATCTTGGTTTAATTTTTTCTTTTATTCTAGCCGCTCTTCCAGATAGATTACGTAAATAGTATAACTTAGCACGCCTAACAGCTCCACGACGTTTAACCTCAACAGAATCAACTAAAGGGCTAAAGGTTTGGAAAGTACGCTCAACGCCAATACCGTGAGAAATTTTACGAACTATAAATGAAGAGTTTAAACCTCTACTTTTTTTAGCTATAACAACACCTTCATACGCTTGAAGACGCTCGTTATCACCTTCTTTTACTTTAACCTTAACGATTATAGTATCGCCTGCTGAAAAGTCAGGTAACTTTCTTGTCATTTGCTCTTCTTCAATACGAGCAATAATTGAATTTTTCATTTTTCACTTTCTCTTATTCAGATTTTATCTGAAAATATATTTATTCAACATACCGGGTTTGAACCCTAATAATAATTACCAGAGGTTGAATCCAAATTGTTTTACCTAAAAAAAATATTTTTAAGCAACTTTACATAACTACCTTTAACAATAAACTAAGTTTTCTTATTATCAGCAATATAAATTTTATATAAATCAGGTCGCTTTAAACAAGTCTGAATTATTTTTTGTTGATTACGCCAATCATTTATTTTAGCATGATTACCCTGTAGTAAAACTTCAGGAACTTTCATGCCATCAATATCAGCAGGTCTAGTATAGTGTGGGCAGTCTAATAAACCATCAACAAAAGAGTCTTCTTGCACTGACTGGGCATGCCCTAAGGCATTTGGTAATAATCTAATAATACCATCCATTAACATCATTGCTGGCAGCTCCCCACCACTAACTACGAAATCTCCCACACAAATTTCTTCATCAACTATGGTGCTTATAAAACGTTCATCAATACCTTCATAACGACCACAAACTAAAATAAGATTTTTTTTAGCTTTTAATTGTTGTAGTTTATTTTGTGTTAAAGGTTTGCCTTGCGGAGACAAATAAACCACATAAGAACTGCCAACAACATTTTTTTTAATGCTATCAACAGCTTTTTTAAGTGGTTTATACAACATTAACATACCTGGCCCACCACCATAAGGTCTGTCGTCTACCGTATTATGATTATCATTGGTAAACTCTCGTGGGTTAGTAAAATTAAGCTGATACAAACCTCTATTTAGTGCTTTGCGTGAAATGCCACTTTCACTAAGTGCACTAAACATTTCAGGAAATAGACTAATTATATCAAAACGCATAGTTAAACTTTATAGCCTACTTTAACCCTAATCCCCAAGATGCCAATCTACTTTAATAATTTTAGAGTTTATATCTATATCTAAAATAAATTTTTCTTCTACAAAAGGTATTAAAGTGGTAAGGTTTGGTGTTTCGATCCTTAAAACATCATGAGCACCCGTCTCAACTAAGGATGTAACTAAACCTAAATTTTCATTTTGCAAATTAATAACTTGGCAACCAATTAACTGCATCCAGTAATAGTCACCTATTACAGCAGGTAATTGGTCTTTCAAAATAGCAATCTCACAACCCATAAGGGCTTTTGCATCGTCTCTGTCGTTAACATCTGCTAACTTTACAACAACAGTTTTACCACCTTGTTGCGATTTACCAGCTACTATTTTTACTGTTTGCCATTGCTCACCAC
>CAZJWQ010000018.1:4595-11042 GCA_964549645.1 uncultured Piscirickettsiaceae bacterium
GCACCTTGCGATACCCAATGTTCAATTCTTGCCATATCAAGACGAAGAATTTCTTCAGAACCACGAGCGGTAGGGTTATAAAAACCTACTTGCTCAATAGAGCGGCCTGTTGTTTTATAACGTTGATCTGCAACCATTACTCTGTAATAAGGGTTCTTTTTTGCGCCACCACGGGCTAAACGAATTACGACCATATAAATATACTCCTGTCTTGATCGGCGATAACGAGAATTCTCGTTAACAATATCTTCTAAAGTTAATTTCCTTTTTTCAAGGAGGCGGTATTTTACCTAAGTTAAATAAATAATTCAATGTTTTTTAAGGGGTTATTTTAATATTTTTATCCGTAGTTATTTTTATCTGCTTAGAAGGGGCGGTAGTAAAATCTCCATTTAATCTAATTATCTTATTACCTTCAGGCGTTACGATAATAGCAGTAATGACTACTTTTTTAGGTGGTTTAGGTTGAGCAATCTCTTTATGACCTACTAACGGGTTTAATAAAAACTGCTCGCGTTGTTGATTTATTAACACTCTCTGCTCAGGAGTTAACATTAGTGTTTTTATTTGAGTTAAATCTTCAGCTTTTACAAAACCACCAGAAAATATAAGTGTTAATAAAAAAATAAAAAATATATTTTTAATCATAAAACTCTCTTAATTTAATTGAAATGGACGCGGTTCAGCTTGAAATAAAATTAATGAACAGTCTAAATTAAACAGTGGCCTATTAACTTCAAAACCGATATCTAACATGTCATCTCTAATTGTTTCTAAATTACAATTATTTACCAAATATAAAGGGCTAATCATAGTATCTATAAGATAAAATAGCTTAATTACATCCAAATCAGAATGAATACCCGCTAATATATTTAATTTAGAATAATAAAAGATATCTTTAGTAGGGATTAAATATTTCAAAAAACCTTGTGGAGATAATTTATGCTGAGGTCCAAATTGAACCCGAAAATCATGCAAGACTAATTTCTCTTGAATTATTAATAAACTATCTACCCATTTAACTCTATCTTTTTCACTAATCAGATTACCATATAAAAGTTTTTTATATCTTTCACCATAGTTTAAAAATAACCGTTTTTGATTTTGCAAAAAAATAATTGCAGATAACTCTGCATTTAATTCATTTTCTTTAAGTGACATATTATCAGTTAATTGTTGTTGATTTAATTTAAAAAAATAGCCCATAGTTATGAATAAAACAATAATTATTATAAAAATTAACAAATAATTCCTAATAAACCTGTTAAAAAAAACATCACTTAGCATTAGCATCAATTTTACCTACTGTAACACTTAAAGAAAAAGGCAAAGCTACTACTTGTTGAAGCTCATCAGCAGATATAGAAATAGTTTGCTGTAAATTTCTATTTAGTGGCTCTTTTAACAATGCTATTTCTATAAAACCAGGCAAACCACGTAATTCTGCAATTAATTTATCGACCCACTCTACAGGTTGTTGATATGACTTATTAAATGGAAATACCCAGCCTTCAAACAAAAATATCATCACCCTATCATCCCAATATTGTTTTTTATTCCAACTTAATTGAGAAATAATAATATTTTCATGTTCTGCTAGAACAATAGAGAAATGTTTTAAAAAAATCTCTAATTGTTTTTCATCCTTGAATTTTAAAATGGCTTCAGAAAAATCTACTGATGCCTTAATATCTTCGGCATCAGATTCAAGTTGGATCGCTTGCTGTAAATTATTTTTTTCTACTTGAAGCACAGATAATTGCTGCTCTAAGTAAGCTGTATTTTCTTTTAGAAGATAATTACTTACGCCTAAATGTATTAAATATGTTGTACCAATAAATAAAATAAGAAAAATAAGAAAAATTAAGCCCTTACCTATATTAATAAACAAATTAACTTTATTGGTGAACTTATTGGTATAGAAAGTAGTTATTGTTGTTTTTGCTAAATAATTAGCCAGGAGATCTAACTGCTTAAGGGATGTGTTTTTTTGATTATTATTTACTATTGAAGATAAATTAAGGTGCTTGTATATACTTTTTTCTTCATTACTTTCATAAGGCATCTGCTTTTGAAATTTATTAATAACATTAATATCTTTAAATGTATCTAGCCCTATATAAACCAAACCGACTTCACTATTAAATGGTAATGTTTTTTGATTATACATATACTTAACCATTGATAAAGATTCAGAGATTAAAGAATCTATAATATCCTCTTTAAGTATAATTTCTTCTGCAACTTTTATATTACGAACAAGTCTTAAACTACCATTATGAAAAAAAAACTGCTTAAAACTATATTTATCCTCTTGAAATACTAATAAGAATGGATTTTTTATTTTATTTTTACTAACATTAACTTTAGGAACTATTTTTTGCAAAAAATATTTTTGCAATAGTAATTGATAAGAATATATTGCCACAACTGACATTTGAGCATCTTCTAACATTAATAAAAAATGCTTTAATTGTTTATTTTTGTTAATAGATACAGTCATAATCATTTGCTCAGCAACATTGTTAGTGTTTTTTTGAAATTGATTTTGCCAAATTATTTTTATGAACTCTCCACCTTCATTATAAAACTTGTCTTTTATTTGTTTTTCATAAGGAGCTCTTTCCCAAGGCATAAGCTTATAAGACCAATTAAAATCAACAATTTCATCAATAAGATCAATAATAATTACGAAAGTTTGTTTTTGGAAACCTTTGGTAGCATTAAAAGTTAGCAACATTTCTTCAACAGCTTCCACATTTTCCATATTAACTGTATCTAGAAGATATTGCTCACCATGTCGAAGTTTTATTAAATCTATTAACTGAATATGTGAATCTGTAAAATAAAAAGCTTTATCCATAATTATATATCTCCTAAACTATCATATACAGGTCCCAGTACAGCAATCATTACCCAGCCTATCACCACGGCCATAACTATGGTCAAAATAGGCTCAATAGCTGGTTCAATCTTATCAATTTGATCTTTTGCTTCTAAATCATAATATTCACTTATATTTGCTAAGGCCTCATCCATATTACCACTAATTTCACCAACTTTAATCATCCTAATTGCCATAGCAGGAAACACATCTGCTTCTTTAAATGATTCGAAAATCTTACCACCTTCTTCAATTAAACCAATAGAATGAATTACATTTTTTTCTAAAAACTTATTGCCCAAAACTGTTGTTGACATCCGCAAACTATCGGTAAAACCAGTACCTGACGAATACATAATTGAGATAGAGCTTGCTAACCTTGCTATTTTAATATTGTATAAAACAGGACCAATAATGTTTATTTTTAAAATAAAAGTATCAAACTTTAATCTAAATTTTTCAGACTTAGCTAGCCAATATTTCACAACAAATACCAACACAAATGGAAAAATTATAATTAACATTATATTATTTTGAATAAAAGCAGATGTGGCTATCAAAGCAACAGTTGCAAAACCTAATTCGCCTTCAATTGACTCCATAAAACTAACTAATTGTGGCACAACAAAAAGCATCATCAGAAAAACAACGCCTATGACTACAAAAGCTACAATCGAAGGATAAATCATAACTTTTTTGGCTTTTGATGCTAAAGCTAATTCCCACTTCATCATATCTTCTAATCGTTTTAAAATCACATCCAGCTGCCCTGTTGTTTCACCAACCGTAACTAATGAGATATAAACAGCACCAAATTCTTTTTCATAAACTTTTAAAGCTTCAGAAAAAGTGCTGCCTCCTGACATATCTTCATAAATAGTAGCCAACATTGCCCGTACAAATTTGTTTTCATAACTTTCTTGCAAATCATCCAGCACTTCCATAAAAGGAACGCCTGCATTTAATAACTGTCGTATCTGTGTTGTTATAACTATTACATCTTTTTTATTTATATTTTTTTTAACTAAAAAAGCATAGAAGGGTTGGGGTTTTTCTTTATAAGTTAAAATAGTTATTTGTGTATCTTTAATTCTTTTTTCAAAATCACCTACATTACGTGCTTGCATTTCTCCTCTTACACGCTTGCCAAAACGATTTATACCTGAATACTGATAAGTTATCATAATTACATGTACCTAAACTAGTTCTGTCAAATTAACTACTCTACTTACTTCATCCAAAGTTGTGTGCCCTGAACGCACCCACCTTAAGGCACTTTGCAACATAGTTGAAAAACCTTGCGCGAGTGCTTTATCTAAAATTTGATGTTGGGTAGCTCCCTCAAGTAGCATTTCATCGATTTCTTCTGAAAATCTTAACACTTCTAATATTGCTAATCTGCCTTTATAACCATTATGCCCACATACTTCACAGCCAATTGCTTTATATAACTTAACTTCCTCATTGTCTTTAAACCCAACTAATTTTTTTTCAAACTCTTCTGGAATGTATGACTGCTTACACTGCACACATAACTTTCTAGCAAGACGTTGCCCCATTATGCCTATAATATTGCTAGACATAATAGTCCTTGACACTCCTATATCGAGTAATCTTGGTATAGCTCCTATAGCCGAATTAGTATGTAAAGTAGCAAACACCTGATGCCCCGTCATACTTGCTCTAAGAGCCATTGTGGCAGTTTCTCCATCACGAATTTCACCAATTAAAATAATATCAGGGTCTTGTCTTAATAAAGCTCTTATCCCTGCAGCAAATGTCATACCTATTTCTTCATTAATTGCTGTTTGACGAATCATCGTCATTGGGTATTCTATAGGGTCTTCAAGAGTCATAATATTTACCCCAACTTCATTCAATTCATTTAGCATTGAATACAAGGTTGTAGTTTTACCAGAGCCTGTTGGTCCGGTTACTAGTAAGATTCCTGTTGGTCTAGACATCATAATTTTTAGTTCTTGTAAACTATGGTCATCTAAACCCAGCTTATCTAAGGGTACAATACCTTTCTCTCTATCTAAAATTCTTAAGACAAAATTTTCTCCATGAGAACTAGGTAAAGAAGAAACTCGAAAATCAATTTGCCTCCCATGCACAATCAAATCTATACGCCCATCTTGTGGCCTTCTTTGATCAGTTAAATCTAAACTTGCCACAACCTTTAAACGCACCACTAACGCTGACCATAAAGACTTATGCAATAATTTAATTTCCTGCAAAACCCCATCAATTCTATATCTAATCCTGATATAGTGTTCTTCTGGTTCAAAATGAATATCAGATGAATTTTTCTTTACAGCATCAGTTAAAATAGCATCTACCAACCGTACCATAGGGTGTGAATAATCACCATCATTATCAGTATAACGCTCAAAGACTCCTGTCTCTAATTCAGCAATAATTCCATCGATAGAAAGCTCATAACCATAAAAAAGATCAATTGATTTTTGTATTTGATCCGTAATAACTAATACAGGAGAAAAACTTATATTAAACTTTAACTGTCTTTTTATTTTATCCAATAAAAGAATATCCTCGGGATTACTCATAGCTAAGCTAAGATGATCATTAACTAAACTAACTGGCATTACCAAATTATTACGCGCAAAAGATTCTGATATTAATGCTAAAGCTGATGAATCAGGCACTATACCAACTAAAGACATTGACGAAACACCAACTGCATCTCCTACAACTCCTACAGCCATATTTTTATCTAAAAAACCTAAATTAATTAAGGCTTCAACTAGCTTATTACCAGTTTTTTTTTGGTCCGTTAATGCAATGCGCAACTGGTCTTTAGAAATATACCCCTCAGAGACAAGCCTATCGCCTAACCTAACTGGTTTAGCCATTATTGTTCCCTTGTAATAAAGTCAGTAAGAGCTTTAATCCTATCTTTAACAATAGTTTCATCAAAAGAGCTGCCTTGTATTTGAGTTAAGCCTAAAGTTTGTTTATAAAATTTTAACGCTGAAGCATGCATACCAAGTTGATCCATGCTTATTGCTAGATTAAGAGTATAGATTTGATTATTTGGACTCATTGAAGTGGCTATAAAATATTGCTCTTGCGCTTTAACCCAATTACCATTTTGTGCAAAATAATTACCTAAAGCAAACCTAAGCCCTGCATCATTTGGAGATTTTTGAATTAAAGACTCTATGCTACTTAAAACGCCTTCATTATCACCCATTAGAACTTTTAATTTTAATAAAGCATGTTGAGATTCTTTATTAAAAGGCTCTATTTGTAAAATATTTTCATAAAACCTTTTAGCTACCAAGTAATTACCTTCTGCAATTGCAATTGCTCCTAAACCTGATAAAGCAAAAATATTTTTATTATTATTTTGCAAAAGAACTCGATAAAGATTTGCAGACTTTTGCATATCACCTTGTTGAAAAGCAGCAAATGCTTGTTTTTCTTTAGCGTTTTGTTGTTCTATTTTAATAGATATATTGTCTTTTTGGAGACCTTCGGTAGCATTTTGTTCTTGCAAAACTTCATTGGCCTTGGGTTTACTAATTACTGGTTTA
>CAZJWQ010000018.1:11142-14881 GCA_964549645.1 uncultured Piscirickettsiaceae bacterium
AGCATTTTGTTCTTGCAAAACTTCATTGGCCTTGGGTTTACTAATTACTGGTTTATTAATTACCGTAGCTATTTTTTGCTCTTGCTGTCTATTGCTCTCTTTAGTTATATTTTTTTGGAGACCTTCGGTAGCTTGTGGAAGAATAATTTTTTCTGCATAATCGTTTTGATTAATATCTAATGGATCATTTTCATTAATAATACTTGCATCATCAACAATATTAGTGAATGCAGGCAACTGATATTGTTGCAAGTTTTTCTCCCAATCTAGTGACTTAGATTGATACGATTTCATGCCAAAATAACTTAACCATAATAGTAGTATTAAAATAAGACCTATATAAATAAATAGACGAGAACTTTTTCTTTGTTTTTCTTGGAGAGTAAAAACCCCTAATATTTTTTTGGTTTTTTTTTGGTTTTCTGTAGAATTATTATATTGCTGATAACCTGGTATTTGTGAAAGACTCCAATCATCATTAGTTGTTTGCTCCGTCTTTTTTACTGTTTGATTTTCTACCTCTTCAAATAATTCATTAATAGAAATTTTATCTACTAAAGGTTCGTCAATCTTTAGCGACAGCTCGTCATTTTGGAGACCTTCGGTAGCATTTATATTTAAACCATCGCCAGTTGCTAATTTTAAACTTATTTGCTCAACCTGCTCATTCACATCTGGTTTATCGCTTGCTGATTCATCAACAATATCTTTTTCTTGGAGAGCTTCGGTAGCTTTAACATTTAAACCTATTGGCTTAAGATTATCTTCGATAACAATTCTAAGCGGGGTATCTTGTTCACCAGGCTCATCAATAACCTCTTTTTTTTCTATTTTTACATCTATTGGCTTCTCACCCAAGCCAATAGAAAGGTCTGTTTTTTTATCCTCTTTTTCGCTAGCAATTTTTTTTAAAGTATCTAACAAAAGACTCAACTTAGCTAGCTCCAGTTTTTAAGAAATACTTCATGTTTTGTAAATCACCATGATCTATATCAGGGTTTTCTATAATAACAGGACGAATAAAAATAATTAATTCAGTTTTTTTAACCTCATCAGAACGAAAAGAGAATAAATCTCCAATACCAGGAATGGAGCTTAAAAATGGTATCCCTACTCTTTGGTTATTATGCTGATCTTGTATTAAACCACCTAGAATTGCAGTTTGCCTATTTCTTAACCTTAGGGTAGAAGACATTTCTCTTTCTTGAATAATTGGTATTCTACTCACGACACCTGCTCTAGCTAATTCAGGATTAGGGTCGTTAACATGACCGACTATCCTCGATAAAGTTGGGCGTATATTGAGAGTTACTTCATCAGAATCTGAAATAAAAGGCGTTATATTCATCATAAAACCAACTGGCACAGTATTAACCTGTGTAGTATAAACTGTAGTAGCTGGGCTGGTTGCTGTTGCAGCTACTGTTTCTACGCCAACTGTAAAATATACCTCATTATTAACAACCTTTAACAGAGCAGACTGGTTATTTAATGCCATTATTTTGGGGCTAGATAATACCCTCGCATCACCAAATTGCTGTAGCATTTTAATACCTAAATTAAAATTAAAGCCTGCAAAATTTAAAGCTGAAAGATTAATTGAAAAAGATGGATCAGCAGATAAATTTTCCCCCAACATATTTTGAACCATATTACCAGTTACAGCACCTGCCGAAGTTACACCACTCCAATCAACTCCTGCTTGATATTTATCACTTAATTCAACTTCTACCACTGTAGCTTCAATTAAAACCTGCCTGGTTGCTCTACTTATTACTGAGTTAATATAGTTTCTAATAGTAAAATGATTTGCTCTTGTAGTATTAACCGAAATTAAACCAGCTTCTCTATTTAAAGCTACAATTTTACCAGTTACGTCTGTCGGTGCTTCTGCCGATTCAGCCCCTGTGTTTTGTTGAGAAATAGTTGTATTTACAATTGCCATGGCATTAATATTGTTATAAAGAGTCTGCCAAATATCGTGCTTAGAAGAAGTTCTCATTTCAAACTCACTAGCTTGCCCTGACCCTCCAGCACCCCCGCCAATTGCCATTTTCATAAGCATGGTATCTTTCACTTCTTTAGTAATATTTACATAATCTATACGATAGGTATACCAAAAAGGTAAATCTTTTCTTATTACAATTAATCTATTCGTGGTTTGGAACACAGCACCCACTTGTTCAGAAATACGTTGTAAAATAGTGTCTAAAGGCTGTCTTAAGGCATTAATAGTAACATTGCCAGATACTTTAGCAGACAAATCTAATTCTTTGTTGGCATCAACCGCCAGTTTAAATAGTAACTCTTCAACAGGCACATTTATAGCAGACACACTGTATAATTTTTTAGCCTGGTGCTTATTTGGATCTATAATAATTGCTGGAGCTTGTAGTAAATTGGGAATAGGGGCAACATTTTCACCTAAAACATCTGCTATTTTAGGTTTAGGTTCAAGATGACCTTTTAATGCAAATTTCTCATCAATTGCTGGGGCAAAAGGATCTCGCTTTATCGAATTTGAACTACAAGCTGTTAAACCTATAATAGATAATATAATAAATATTAAGCTAATTTTATTCATTTTATATTTAAACCTTTAGTTACCCCTAATCCCCGAATAGAAAAACGAATAATGCACAAGTGATTGATTCCACAGCACATCCAAAAAATACCCGCTTAACCTATGGGTTAAGCTAAGATTTTTTGAATACACTGTGAAATCAATCACGTGCACCTTATTTCGCTTTTCTACCCAAGGACTAGGGTTAATCATCGCTGTACTTCTTCTTGAAAAATTTTCCAATTACCATTTTCTTTTTTCCAAATCATCATTTTAATACTGGTGTCTGAAAACACATTTGACTGATAATGTTGTAAGAAAGTTACTTTAACTGTATTAATATCTAAAATATAAACTTTCACATTTGTTAACTTTAATTTTATATAAGCCTTGCTTTGAAAATTTAAAGCTCTATTAGCGATCCATTTTTCACGTGAATTAAAGGTTGTTACAAAGTAATTTTCGGTATAAAGAGCTATATAGCTCTCCAAATCTCGTGCAGACCAATAATCTCGCCAATTAGATAAGCGCTGTAAAACATTATTTATTAATAACAACCTATCTTTTATTATTCCTTCCATTTCTTGAGCTGTAAAAATATTTTTTAGAGCTTTTTTATCTAACATTAAAATACCATTAACTTCAACCACATTAATAGTATTAAATAAAGCTTCAATTCTTGCCTGTTTTTTTTTACTAGTTACTTCTGAAGGTAACTCTACAACAGGCGGATGTGTTTTTTTTTGCTCTGTTTTTACAGTATCAATATTTAAATATTGCCCCTCTTTTGTAAAAAAACTATCTTTATATTGAAACACAAAAAAAACTATTATTAAGCTTAATAATAGCAATAAAACATAAAAAGTTAATTTTGTTGACCAAACCATTTTTTTTTCAAGCAACTTAAAATGTTTTACTTTAATTATTTCACTATCATCAACAAAAGCTGCCATCAATAATTTATCTGCTAACAAGTTAATTGCTCTTGGCAAACCTTGAGTAAGCTTATGGACTTTTTTAGCTACTCGTAAACTAAACACATCATTACCAACATAGCCTGCTATTTGCATTCTAGAATTTAAATAACGTTTTACTTCATGGAAATTAAAGTGAGGAAGTAGCACATTACAAGCTATTCTATCCTTTAATGACTTTAGCATATTATCATTTAAAGTA
>CAZJWQ010000019.1:0-14580 GCA_964549645.1 uncultured Piscirickettsiaceae bacterium
ACAGTGTAACGAAACTGGCAGATTATATTGTTTAGCTAAAATTACTTGAGCATGAAAGGCTTTAAGCTGTAGCTCTTTATTAAAAACATACTTTAGTGAATAGTCTAAGCCAATTTCTCCTAAACAACTAACTTTAAATTGTTTAATAGATTATTAAGTAACTGCATATCAGTATACCAACTAGCAGATACAAACCAAGGGTGCAAACCTAAAGCTATAAATACATTAGCATGATTTTGAGCAAGGTCGATAGAAGATTGCCATTCTTGCGGCTTACTAGTTACATTTAAAAAATAATGTTTAGAATTACTTAAAGTATAAGAGTTTTTTAATTTATCTATGGAAGATAAATGACAATGGCTATCAAAAAAATTAGGCATCAACTTTAGCCTATAATATAAGAAAAAACCAGCATGTTGCTGGTTTTTTTATTTAAGCGGTTTATTCTTCGGTTTCTTCAACTTCTTCTGGAATTGGTCTATCGACTAATTCCACATAAGCCATAGGAGCATTATCTCCATCACGGAATCCACATTTAAGAATTCTTATATAACCACCAGGACGAGATACATATCTTGGCCCAAGTTCTGTAAACAACTTACTAACTGCATTTTTATCTCTTAAACGAGCAAAAGCTAATCTTCTATTATGTACAGTGTCAATTTTTGACATTGTAATTAATGGTTCAGCTACTGTACGTAACTCTTTTGCTTTTGCAACAGTTGTTTTAATCATTTCATGTTCAAACAAAGAAGCAGACATATTTTTAAACATTGCTTTTCTGTGTGAACTATTACGATTTAATTTACGACCACTTTTACGATGACGCATGGTAATTCCTTTAAATTTATCTTTAGTCCTATATCTGGAGGGAGTTAGGGTTTATCCTAACTCTTTACTAACCAAACTAGATGGTGGCCAATTTTCAAGTTTTGTTCCTAACCCTAAGCCTCTTTGAGCAAGAATATCTTTAATTTCTTGTAAAGATTTTTTACCTAAGTTTGGAGTTTTTAATAAACTAGATTCTACACGTTGAACTAAATCACCAATATAGTAAATTTGCTCTGCTTTTAAACAATTTGCTGAACGTACTGTTAATTCTAAATCATCAACAGGTTGAAGATAAATAGGTTCAAACTCTTTTTCTTCTTCTTCTTGAATCACAATTTCTTTATGTTTTAAATCAACAAAAGCATTTAATTGATAATGTAACACGGTTGCTGCTTGCTTAATAGCATCTTCAGGCTCTAAAGTACCATCAGTAACCACATCAATAATTAATTTATCAAGATCTGTACGTTGTTCAACACGAGCATTTTGCACTTCATAGCTAACTGTTTGCACGGGACTAAAACTGGCGTCTAATTTTAGACTGCCTATAGAAGAACCCCCTTCAGGATCTTGAGCAGATGGTTGATAACCAATACCTTTATTAACTATCAACGACATAGAAAGTGTAGCACCCTCACTTAAATGAGCAATTACTAGATCAGGGTTCATTATTTCAGTGTCATGATTAAGTTGAATATCGGCAGCAGTAACTATCGCAGGCCCAGCCTTAGATAAAGTTAACTCAGCTTCTGAAGACTCATTTAACTTAATGGCAACCTCTTTTAAATTAAGAAGTATTTCTAAGACATCTTCACGAATACCTTCAATTGATGAATATTCATGCAAAACACCATCAATTTTGGCTTCTACAATTGCAGCACCTGGCATTGATGATAAAAGGATTCTTCGCAAAGCATTCCCTAACGTATGCCCAAAACCACGTTCAAGAGGTTCTAAAGTCACACGACTATGAAATTTATTAACTTGTTTGATATCTACTAAACGTGGGGTAAGCAGTTGCTCTAACATTTCTTGCATTAGAAGTTATCTCCATTGAAAAGATTATTAACTACTCACATGACCTTGCTTTTATCCACTATTAACAGCTACCGTACTTAATGTATTCTTATACATTCCATGCGGTCAATTATTAATAGCTAAAAAATCAAGGTTCTGTAAATTATTACAGGTAAATAGTTACTATTTTGGGTTATTTAGAGTACAACTCAACAATTAAGTTTTCTGCAATATCACCAGATAAATCAGAACGTTCAGGAACCATTTTAAAAACTCCTTCAAACTTAGTAGAATCAACATCTACCCAACCAACATTACCAACTTGAGCATTAAATTCAAGTGATGCTATTATTCTTGATTGATTACGAGATTTTTCTCTAATACTTATTACATCACCAGCACTTACATCGTAAGAAGGTATATTTACTAAGCTACCATTAATGTGTATAGCTTTATGAGATACCAACTGACGTGCTTCTGCTCTAGTTGAAGCGAACCCCATACGATAAACAACATTATCTAATCTTGTTTCTAAAAGTTGCAACAAGTTAACCCCTGTTGAACCTTTACGACGATCAGCTTCTTTGTAATACATACGAAATTTCTTTTCTAATACACCATATATACGACGTACTTTTTGCTTTTCTCTTAGCTGTGTACCATATTCTGTTACACGCTTACGACCTGCTCCATGCTGCCCAGGTAACTGATCTATTTTACATTTTGATTCGATGCTACGCACACCACTTTTCAAAAATAAATCAGTTCCTTCACGACGAGCAAGTTTGCATTTTGGACCAATATATCTAGCCATTTTCTACTCCTAGAATTTAAATCCGCAATTTAAACGCGACGTTTTTTTGGTGGACGACAGCCATTATGAGGAATTGGAGTAACATCAGCAATTGATGTTATTTTAAATCCAACACTATTTAAGCCTCTAACAGCAGAGTCACGACCAGGGCCTGGACCCTTTACCATAACATCCATGTTTTTTACACCATACTCAGTCGCCATTTGACCTGCACGTTCAGCCGCAACTTGAGCTGCGAAAGGAGTGCTTTTACGAGAGCCACGAAAACCACTACCACCAGATGTTGCCCAGCAGAGTGTATTACCTTGTCTATCAGTAATAGTCACAATAGTGTTATTAAAAGTAGCATGAACATGAGCAACTGCATCAGTTACTACTTTCTTTACTTTCTTTTTAGAACGGGTATTTGTTTTTGCCATAACTAGTCTCTTTTATGCTTATCGTTTAATAGGTCTTGTAGGACCTTTACGAGTACGAGCATTGGTTTTAGTACGTTGCCCTCTTACAGGAAGACCACGACGGTGACGAATACCACGGTAACAACCCATATCCATCAGACGTTTGATATTCATAGAAACATCACGCCTAAGGTCACCTTCTATCTTAAATTTTGTTACTTCAGCACGAAGTGCTTCTAACTGTTTTTCAGTTAATTCACGAACTTTTATTGTTGGGTCTAACTTTACAACTTTACAAATTGACTTTGCGGTAGTTGTTCCAACACCAAAAATTGATGTTAATCCAATAACAATATGCTTGTTTAATGGAATATTTACGCCGGCAATACGAGCCATTCTGCGCTCCTTAAATATGCATTTAGCGAAAAACGAATAATTATATCCACTTAAACACTAAATTACTAGTAATAATTTGAGTAAAACTACTTACCCTTCAAATTAGCTTTTTTCATCATGTTTTCATATTGGCCAGATTGCATATGTGCTTGTATATTAGTCATAAAATCCATAACAACAATAACAATAATTAACAATGATGTACCCCCAAAGTAAAAAGGAACATTCCAATACAATATCAAGAATTCAGGTAATAAACAAACTGCTGTTATATACATAGCACCCGCAAGAGTTAAACGACCCATAACAGTATCTATTCTTTCTTGCGTTTGCTTACCTGGTCTAATACCAGGCATATAAGCGCCAGATTTCTTTAAATTTTCAGCTATTTCTTTAGGATCAAATACTATTGCTGTATAAAAAAAGCAAAAGAATATAATTGCTAAAGCATACAGTAAAATAAATAAAGGCTGACCAGGCGCCATAGTTGTTGCTATATCAGCCAACCAACCCATATTTTCTGCAGCCCCAAACCAACCACCTAAGCTTGCTGGAAATAAAATAATACTAGAGGCAAATATAGGAGGTATAACACCCGCCATATTAAGTTTTAAAGGTAAATGACCTTCTTGACCACTGTATAACTTACGTCCACGCATTTTTTGCGCATAATGAATCGGTAAACGCCTTTGTCCACGCTCAACAAACACTACAAATGCAATAACCGCAAAAACTAATGCAATTAATATAAATGCTGTTATAGAGTGCATTGCCCCAGTATTTACCTGTTCAAAGGTACCAGCAAGAGCACTAGGTAAACCAGCTACAATACCTGCAAAAATAATTAAAGAAATACCATTACCAATGCCACGCTCTGTAATCTGTTCACCCAACCACATCAAGAAAATAGTTCCACTAACTAAAGTAGTTACTGCAATTATTTTAAATAACATACCTGGCTCAATAACAACAGGCATACCATCAATATTTTGAGCCTGCAGTGCAATTGAAACCCCAATAGCCTGAAAAGTAGCTAAAACTACAGTTCCATAACGAGTATATTGCGTTATTTTACGTCGGCCTGCTTGACCACCTTCTTTTTTAAGTTTTTCTAAAGTAGGAGATACAACCGTTAATAACTGCATAATAATTGCTGCAGAAATATATGGCATAATGCCTAAAGCTAAAATAGACAACCTCTCCAAGGCTCCACCAGAGAACATGTTAAACATATCCAAAATAGTGCCTTCTTGACGCTCAAACATAGCCGCTAAAGCAACTGGATCAATTAATGGAACAGGTATATGAGTACCTAACCTAAAAACTATTATGGCACCTAAGACAAAAAATATTTTATTTCTTAAGCTACCTGCGTCTGGGTTTGCAATAGATTTAGCATTCATAATTATTTCTCTACCGAACCACCAGCTGCTTCAATAGCCGCTTTGGCGCCAGCAGTAGCACGAATCCCTGAAAGCTTCAATACTTTAGAAACCTCACCAGAGTTAATCACTTTAACTGACTTTATCTTTTTGGCTATTAGCCTAGCTGACTTCAAAGAATCAATATTAATAATATCTCCTTCTACACTAGACAACTCATCTAAACGTATTTCAGCGATATAGGCAGCTTTTCGAGAAGAAAAACCGACTTTTGGTAAACGACGTTGTAAAGGCATTTGACCACCTTCAAAACCAACTTTTGGTAACCCGCCTGAACGTGATTTCTGACCTTTATGACCTCTTCCAGCCATCTTACCATTACCTGAGCCTTGACCTCTGCCTTTACGTTTAGCAGATTTATTAGAACCTTCAGCAGGCTTTAATGTGTTTAAATACATTTTATGTTTCCTCTATTTTTAGTAAATAGGAAACCTTATTGATCATTCCACGATTTTCTGGAGTATCAATAACGCTTACGCAATGGTTAATACGTCTTAAACCTAAACCTGCAACACAAGCTTTATGTGCTGGTAAACGTCCTATAGCACTTTTAATTAAAGTAACTTTAACTGTTTTATTATCTGACATGTTACTCACCTAAAATTTCTTCAACACTCTTACCACGCTTAGCGGCAATTGTTTGAGGGCTATTCATTCCAGTTAGAGCATTTACTGTTGAACGAACAACATTAACTGGGCTTGTTGTACCAATGCACTTTGCTAACACATCTTTTACTCCAGCTGCTTCCAATACTGCACGCATAGCTCCACCAGCAATTATCCCTGTACCTTCTGAAGCAGGTAGTAAAACAATATTGGCAGCACCTTGCTTGAAATTTATTGGATACTGAATAGTTGCACCATTTAAATGAACTTTTCTAACATTACGGAGCGCTTTTTCCATTGCTTTTTTAATTGCAGCAGGTACTTCACTGGCTTTACCACTTCCGTAACCAACACTCCCATCACCATCACCAACAACAGCTAGTGCAGAAAAACCAAATACTCGCCCACCTTTTACAACTTTTGCAACTCGGCGAACAGCAACTAACTTCTCAACAAAACCATCTTTACCATCTTGCAATTCTCTTGAAGACATCTAATATCCCTTCTCTTAAAACTTTAGACCGTTTGCACGGGCTGAATCTGCTAATTCTTGAATACGACCATGGTATTTAAAACCAGAACGATCAAAGGCAACAGATTCTACACCAGCTGCTTTTGCTTTTTCAGCAATAGTTTTACCAACAATCTTAGCTGCTTCTTTGTTTCCACAAAAACCAGCTTCCTTTTTAATATCCGCTTGAACTGTAGAGCTTACTGCTATGACAGACATGCCATCAGCAGAAATTATTTGAGCATAAATATGTTTTGATGTACGGTGTACACACAAACGTGCAACTTTTTGGGCTGCAATTTTAGCTCTAACTTTTTTTGCTCTACGTAGTCGGGTAGCTTTTTTATCCATCTTTATCCCAACCTTTTAAGATTTTTTAGCTTCTTTACGAAGAATCCATTCGTCAGCATACCTAACACCCTTACCTTTATAAGGCTCTGGTGGGCGATAAGCTCTAATTTCTGCAGCAACTTGACCAACAACTTGCTTGTCAAGACCTTTTATAACTATCTCTGTTTGAGATGGAGTTTCTGCAGTAATTCCTTCTGGAAGTTTATGTACAACAGGGTGCGAAAAGCCTAAAGTAAGATTTACAGCTTTAGCATCTGCTTTTGCTCTATAACCAACCCCTACTAATTGTAATTTTTTTTCATAACCCTTAGTTACACCATTGACCATATTATTAATAATTGATCTAGCTGTACCTGCTTGAGCCCATGAATCTTTACTTACAACTTTTGGAGATACTTTTACAACCCCATCATCTATTTCAATATTTACAGCTTTATTAAACACCTTAGATACAGAACCTTTAGGACCTTTTACTTCAACAGAAGTACCAGAAACTTTTAGTTCTACACCAGTAGGTATATTAACAGGAGCTTTTGCTATTCTTGACATACCAACAACCCCCTTAAGATACGTAACAAATAATTTCGCCACCAACACCTGCTAGGCGGGCAGCACGGTCAGACATAACGCCTTTAGAAGTTGATATTACAGCAACCCCCAAACCACCAATAACTTGTGGCAACTCATTTTTATTTTTATAAACTCGTAAACCAGGGCGACTAATTCTTTTAATCGACTCTATAACTGGCTGACCTTCAAAATATTTCAAATCAACCGCCAACTCTGGCTTACCATTATTTTCATTAACACTATATGTTTTCACGTAGCCTTCATCAGTTAACACTTTTGCAAGTGCTACTTTAACTTTAGAAGAAGGCATAACAACATTCTCATGACCAGCCATTTGGCCATTACGAATGCGTGTCAACATATCGGCTATCGGATCAGACATACTCATAAATAATTATCCTTACCAACTTGCTTTTCTTAAGCCTGGAACATCACCTTTCATAACTAATTCTCTTAGCATATTACGTGATAAACCAAATTTTTTATAAACACCATGTGGGCGCCCAGTTAAACGACAACGGTTACGCTGACGTGCTGGAGATGCATTTCTTGGAAGCCTAGCTAACTTATCCATAGCATCCATACGCTCATCATAATCTAAAGAAACATCAACAGATTTTTTCTTAAGTTCTGCTCTTTTTACAGCAAACTTAGCGACTGTTTTTGCACGCTTCTTCTCTCTTTCAATCATTGATTGTTTAGCCATTCAAGGAACCTCTATTGCTTTTTAAAAGGGAAATTAAAAGCTTCTAAAAGAGCTTTAGCTTCATCATTAGTTGATGCAGTTGTAGCAAAATTAATATCCATTCCACGAATTTTATCAATCTTTTCAAATTCTATTTCAGGGAAAATAATTTGCTCTTTAATGCCTAAATTATAATTACCTCTACCGTCAAATGCTTTTGCATTTAAACCTCTAAAATCACGTACACGAGGTAACGCGATATTTATTAAACGATCAAGGAATTCATACATTCTTTTACCGCGCAGAGTTACCTTACAACCTACAGGATAACCATCTCTCACCTTAAAACTAGCAACTGACTTACGAGCTAAAGTCTTAACAACTTTTTGCCCTGTAATTGCTTGCATATCGGCCACTGCATTATCAAGAACTTTCTTATCACCAATCGCCTCACCAACACCCATATTAACAGTAATTTTCGTTAACCTTGGTGCTTGCATTGGAGATTTGTATTTAAACTTTTTTACCAACTCTGGTAAAACTTGTTCACTATAAAAACTTTGTAGTCTTGCCATATTTTAACCTATATTAAGCCCCGACCACTTTGCCATTAGAACGGAAAAAACGAACTTTAACGCCTTCTTCTTCTCTAATACCAACACGATCAGCTTTTTTAGTTTCAGGATTATATAAAGCAATATTAGAAGAATCTATCGGCATTTCTTTAGAAATGATTCCTCCCTGCTCTCCCTTGGTAGGATTAGCTTTAACATGCTTTTTTACTAAATTAATCCCATCAACCATTAGTTTACCATTTTGCATAACATCAGAAACTGAACCAAGCTTTCCTTTGTCTTTACCAGCAATAACAATAATCTCATCACCTTTTTTTAGACGATTCATCATTAATTCCTTATGAGGCCTTTGCATGAGTTAATCGCGAGGTAAAAATGAGATAGATTTTGACCTATTTTGCCTAAAAGATAAACACAATAGCTAGCTATTGCGTGTTTTTTAGGTGAAAGAGGGTAAAATCTAGCCATTTTTAACCGTGATTAATCTCGTGCAGAGGTCTCCTTATAAAACTTCTGGCGCCAAAGAAACGATTTTCATAAACCTATCGTTTCGCAACTCACGAGTTACCGGCCCAAAAATACGAGTTCCAATAGGCTCTAATTTAGGATTAAGAATAACAGCAGCATTGCCGTCAAATTTAATCTTAGAACCATCAGGACGCCTAATACCAGCAGCTGTTCTTACAACAACTGCATCATAAACGTCACCTTTTTTAACTTTTCCACGAGGAGCCGCTTCTTTAATAGCGACCTTAATAAGGTCGCCAACACGAGCATAACGACGCTTAGAGCCCCCAAGCACTTTAATACATTGGACCCTCTTCGCCCCACTGTTATCAGCAACATCTAAAGTAGTTTGCATTTGAATCATGAGAGTTCTCCGCTCAATTCATTATTTTATACATAGCACAAAAACCATCGAAACAACTAGTCCCTAAAATACCCTAACCCCCAAATAGAGAATTGGCATCTAGCACCAGCCCTTATCGCTAGACATTCACAAAAAATGCCCGCTTAACCTATGGGCTAAGCTAAGATTTTTTGCAAACGCCTAGCAAACAAGGACTAGCACTATATATCCAACCTCTATTCGAGGATTAGGGCAGTTAGGCTTGGTTATTAAGATGGTTTAAAAATTTTAGCGTATTATATACTAAAATTTACCTTTTTGTATATCTTTTTAATCTAAATACTGCAAGGACTTGGATTTTACAAAGAAGCCTTTACATCAACACTAACTAAAAACCATGATTTGTTTTTTGAAATAGGCATACATTCTGCAATAGTAACCTTGTCTCCAGTAGCCGCTGAGTTATCAGCATCATGAACCATTAATTTAGTAGTTTTACGAATAAACTTTTTATATTTAGGATGTTTAACTGTTCTTACCATAGAAACAACAATTGATTTTTGCATGCCGTCACTAACGACAACACCCTGCATAGTACGAGCTTTTTTATCTTCTGCAGCCATTATTATTTACTCACTTTTTGACGAATAATTGTTTTTACTCTTGCAACAGCTCTACGAACTGATTGCAATTGCGTGGTATTTTTAAGCTGACCTGTAGCATGTTGCATTCTAAGATTAAACTGCTCTTGTAAAAGCTTTAATAACTCTGTTTGCAACTCTTCACTAGACATTTCTTTTAATTCTGCTGTCATTTACATCACCGTTCTTGTAACAAATTGTGTCTTAAAAGGTAACTTAGAAGCCGCTAATTCAAATGCTTCTCTAGCTACACTTTCATCAACACCTTGCATTTCATAAAGCATTCTACCAGGTTGAATTTGAGCAACCCAATATTCAACTGAACCTTTACCTTTACCCATACGAACCTCTAAAGGTTTATTGGTAATTGGCTTGTCAGGAAAAACACGGATCCAAATTTTAGCTCCACGCTTAACTTTTCTAGTCATAACTCTACGAGCAGCTTCAATTTGGCGAGAAGTCATACGACCTCTTTCCACTGCCTTAAGACCAAATTGACCAAAGCTCACTTTACTACCTACATTCGCTAAACCGCGATTACGCCCTTTGTGAACTTTTCTAAATTTTGTACGTTTTGGCATCAACATAACAAGTATTCCTTTTAGTTACGGCCTTTTTTGCCTTTTGCTTGTTTCTTATTATTACTAGCCATAGAAATTTTTTCTAGTTTTTCACCTTTAAAGATCCAAACCTTAACGCCAATTTTTCCATAGGTAGTATTAGCTTCAAATGCTGCATAATCAATATCTGCACGAAAAGTATGTAAAGGAACTCTGCCTTCACGATACCACTCTCCACGTGCAATATCCGCACCATTTAATCGACCAGAAACTGCAACTTTAATACCTTTAGCTCCAATACGCATAGCATTACCTACAGCACGCTTCATGGCTCTACGGAACTGAATACGTTTTTCCAGTTGCTGAGCTATTCCTTCAGCAACTAACTTTGCATCTAATTCTGGTTTTTTAATTTCTTCGATATTAATATTAACTGGTAGCCCAGTCTTAGCAATAAGTAGCTGCTTGATTTTTTCAATATCTTCACCTTTCTTACCAATCACCACACCAGGGCGAGCAGTATGAATAGTTATTCTAATACCGTTAGCAACACGTTCTATTGTAATTTTACTAATTGATGCATGCTTTAATCTTGATTCTAGTTCTTGACGAATTTGAATGTCGCTAATTAAAAAATTAGCGTAATCTTTGCTAGATGCATACCAGCGAGCATTCCAATCTTTGGTAATCCCTAAACGAATTCCAATCGGATGTACTTTTTGACCCATATGAATTTTCCCTTACTTATCGCCAACAGTGACTGTTATATGACTTGTACGCTTAAGAATTCGATTTCCTCGACCCTTTGCTCTAGCACGCATACGCTTCATGATTGTACCTGCATTTACAAAAGCTGAAGTAACCTTCAACTCATCTATATCTGCACCTTCATTATTTTCAGCATTTGCAATGGCAGAGTTAAGCACTTTACCCATTAACTGAGCAGCCTTTTTATCACTGAACATTAAAATATTTACCGCTGTCTCAACGTCTTTGCCACGAATCATATCCGCAACTAAACGAGCTTTTTGAGCTGAGATACGAGCAAATTTATGTGTAGCACTTACTTGCATATTATTCTCCTTATCTCTTAGCTTTTTTATCAGCGACATGACCACGATAAGTTCTAGTCATTGAAAATTCACCTAGTTTATGTCCTACCATATTTTCTGATATATAAACCGGGATGTGTTCTTTACCATTATGAACCGCAATAGTAAGGCCAATCATGTCTGGAAGAATCATAGATCTTCTAGACCAAGTTTTGATTGGACGCTTATTACCAGATTCTTGTGCCTCGACCACCTTCTTAACAAGATGATGATCTACAAAAGGTCCTTTTTTAACTGAACGTGGCATTCTGTTCTTCCTTATTTACTTATGTCTACGGCGTACTATCATTTTATCAGTACGCTTATTACTACGAGTCTTCTTACCTTTGGTAGGAACACCCCACGGAGTAACTGGATTACGACCACCTGAAGTACGACCTTCACCACCACCATGCGGATGGTCTACAGGGTTCATGGCAACACCACGAACCGTTGGTCTAATACCTCTCCAGCGACTAGCTCCAGCCTTACCTAACTTACGCAAGGCATGTTCTGAATTACATACTTCACCAATAGTGGCTTTGCACTCTGCTAAAACTTTACGCATTTCACCCGAACGAAGCTTAAGTAAAACATAAGCCCCATCTTTACCGGCTAACTGCGCAGAGACTCCAGCACTTCTAGCAATTTGTGCCCCTTTACCAGGACGCATTTCTACTGCATGAATTACAGTTCCTACTGGAATGTTTCTTAAAGGTAGTGAATTACCAACTTTAATTGCAACATTTTCACCAGATTCTATAGCAGAACCTGCTTCCACACCTTTAGGAGCTATAATGTAACGCCTTTCTCCATCTGCATACTTTAATAATGCAATATGGGCTGAACGATTCGGATCATATTCTAAACGTTCAACTGTAGCAGGAATGCCGTCTTTATTTCTTTTAAAGTCGATCATCCTGTAGTGTTGCTTATGACCTCCACCATGATGACGCACAGTAATTCTACCGTTATTATTACGACCACCTGTTTTGGATTTCTTTTCAAGCAATGCTGCAAAAGGCTTGCCTTTATGCAAGGATTCTTCAACAATACTTACTACAAATCTACGCCCTGGAGAAGTTGGTTTTGCTTTTCTTATAATAGCCATACAAACCTCTTATTCTACGCCAACAAAGTCAATTTCTTGACCTTCAGCTAAGCGAACAATCGCTTTTCTAATATCATTACGCTTCCCAACACGACCTTTAAAGATTTTTTTCTTACCTTTAATGTTAATCATGTTTACAGACTGAACCTTTACGTCAAACAAAGCTTCTACAGCTTTTTTAACTTCTGGCTTAGTTGCAGTTGGAACCACTCTAAATACGTATTGCCCTGCCGCATCTGCCATAATAGACGTCTTTTCAGAGATATGCGGGGCTAGCAATACTTGCAATGTACGTTCTTGACTCATGCTAAACTCTCCTCAATCTGTTTAATAGCAGCTTGGGTAACCACAACTGATTTAAACCCGACCAGACTAACAGGGTCAATAGACGCTATATCACAAACGCCAGCACTATATAGATTACGACAAGATAAATATAAATACTCATCAAAATTTTCAGTAATTATAAGTACGTCGGTAACTGAATCTAGCTTAGCAATTTTTGCATTAAATTCTTTAGTTTTTGGCGAATCAACAACAAAATAATCAACCACAATAAGACGACCAGTACGCACTAGTTCAGAAAAAATTGAACGTAAAGCACCACGATACATCTTACGATTCACTTTTTGAGAAAAATCTCTATTATGACCTGGGAATGTACGACCACCACCAACCCAAATAGGGCTTCTTGATGTTCCTGCTCTTGCTCTACCTGTGCCTTTTTGAGCCCAAGGCTTAGCTCCACCACCTTGTACAGCGGCTCTATTTTTTTGAGCTTTAGTTCCTGAACGACCACCTGCCATATAAGCATTAACAACCTGATGTACTAATGGCTGATTAAATTCAACATCAAAAATGTCTTTATTAACTTGCACAGTCCCAGGCTCTTCACCGCTTGATAGCTTTATTAATTTTAAATCCATCATACCTGCCCTGCCTTAACTGCTTTATGAACAATTACTGTACTGCCGTTAGCACCAGGAATTGCCCCTTTAATTAACAGTACAGAATTTTCAACATCAACCCTAACCAAATCTAAATTTAGAGTTGTTTGTTGAATAGACCCCATATGACCTGACATCTTCTTACCCTTAAATACTCTACCAGGGGTTTGGTTTTGACCAATTGACCCGTTAGATCTATGAGAGATAGAGTTACCATGTGTAGCATCTTGCATTGTGAAATTATGACGCTTAATACCACCTTGAAAACCTTTACCTTTAGTTACGCCAGTTACATCAACTTTTGCAACATCAGATAATCTTTCAACTGTGATCTTTGAACCTAACTCTAAACCTTCTGCTTCACTTGCGTCTTCTAAACGAAACTCCCATAAACCTAAACCAGCTTCAATACCTGCTTTAGCAAAATGACCAGCTTCTGGCTTAGAAACACGACCTGCATGTTTTTTGCCTCTGGTAACCTGAATGGCATTATAACCATCCGTTGTTATATTTTTAATTTGAGTAATTGCATTAGCAGTTACTTCAACAACTGTTACCGGGGTTGAAACACCATCTTCTGTGAATATGCGAGTCATACCAACTTTGGTACCAACAACACCTATACCCATAATGTTTACCTCATTTTTTTATTAAATCAGTTATTACGATTGATAACTAAATTATACTAACAACTTCAATTATTATTGAAGCTCTAACTGAACATCAACACCTGCAGCTAAATCTAGTTTCATTAACGCATCAACAGTTTTATCTGTTGGGTCAATAATATCTAGCAAACGCTTGTGGGTACGTAATTCGTACTGATCACGAGCATCCTTATTTACATGCGGAGATATCAATATAGTAAAACGCTCTTTACGAGTTGGCAAAGGAATTGGCCCACGCACTTGAGCACCAGTTCTCTTTGCCGTCTCAGTAATTTCTGCTGCTGACTGATCGATTAAACGATGGTCAAAAGCTTTTAAACGAATACGAATATTCTGAGTAGCCATAAATTAAATCTCATTATTTTTAAAAAACTTACCAATTGCCCCTAAAGAAAACTCTAAAAACAAAAGACAATGAAAGCCTTAGTTATATTATTAAGAAACAAATACTTACATACCTGAATTCTTAAGGGAGCGGATTATACCAATTACATAAGATTAATACAATAAAAATAT
>CAZJWQ010000020.1:0-14428 GCA_964549645.1 uncultured Piscirickettsiaceae bacterium
GTGCTAGATGCCAATTGGCTATGTAAGGGTTAGGGTTTTATCCATTTTGACCAACACTTGCCACTACACTAATTCTTCTATTTTCTGGAATTTCTGAATAGGCTAATATGTTTAAATTAGGCAAACTAAATTTAAATAACTTAGCTAATTGAGCTCTAATTTGTGGTGCTACCAACAAAATAGGCTCACTACCTGATAACTCAACTTTTTGAGACTCTGCTTTTAAAGTTGTATGTAACCTTTCTGCTAAGCTTGGTTCAATTGCAAGTTGCCCGTCTGTAGAGCTTTGTGAAACTTGTAACAATAATTGTTCTAAAGTAGGTTCTAAAGTTATTACTTTTAACTCATCTTCATCGCCTACTATTGCCTGTAAAATAGTTCTTCCTAAAGCAGCTCTAACATAAACTGTTAATTCTGCTGTATCTTGTATTTTTGCAGATATTTCTGTTAAAGTTTCTAAAATTGTGCGTAAATCTTTTATTGAAACCCCTTCATTTAATAAGTTTTGTAAAACTTTAACAATTACCGATAATGATAACTTATCAGGAATTAACTCTGCAATCAACTTAGGAGAAGTTTCTTTAATTTTATCTAATAATTGTTGGGTTTCATCATACCCTAAAAGCTTAGCCGAGTGATCTTGAATTATTTGGCTAATATGAGTGGCAATTACCGTACTTGCATCTACCACCGTATAGCCCAACGACTGTGCCTGTTCTCTGTCTGTAATATTAATCCATATTGCATCTAAACCAAAAGTAGGATCTTTGGTTGCTTCTCCTGCCAAATCTCCAAAAACTTGCCCTGGATTAATTGCTAGTTCTTTATCAGTCTGAACTTCTCCACCACCTATAGTTACCCCTAACAACATGATTTTATACTGATTTGGTTTTAAATCTAAATTATCTCTAATATGCACTGGTGATATTAAAAAACCTAATTCTTGTGATACTTTTCTTCTTACTCCTTTAACTCTTTCTAATAACTGTCCATTTTGAGTTTTATCAACCATTGGTATTAACCTGTAACCAACTTCAAGCCCTAATATATCCACGCTATGTACATCATCCCAAGTTAATTCAGCAGTTTCTTCTGACCCTTCATTAGTATCTTCAGTAATAGTTTTTTCTTCTAATGGCTTTTTTTGTTGTTGTCTATGAATGTAAAAAGCCCCTCCACCGGCAACAGCTGCAAAAGTTAAAAACACCACATTAGGCATACCTGGTATAAGACCAAAAACCCCAACTATACCCGCAGACATACCTAAAGCTTTGGGGTTGCTGAACATTTGAATTTGTACCTGTTCAGACATTTCTTTTTTATCACCAGACACCCTAGTTACAATTATTGCTGTAGCCGTGGAAAGCAGTAGTGCAGGGATTTGAGCGGCTAGACCATCGCCTAATGTTAATATTGTATAAACTTCTAGAGCTTTACCAAACTCCATATCATGTTGTAACATACCTATGGCAAAGCCACCAAGCAAGTTTATAAATAAAATGATAATACTAGCTATAGCATCACCTCTAACAAATTTACTAGCACCATCCATTGAGCCGTAAAAATCAGCTTCTGAGGTTATCTCTATTCTTCTTTCTTGAGCTTCTTCTTGGGTTATTAAACCGGCATTTAAATCAGCATCAATTGCCATTTGTTTACCAGGCATAGAATCAAGAGTAAACCTTGCACTAACTTCAGCAACCCTACCTGCACCTTTAGTTATTACTATAAAATTAATAACAACTAGTATGGTAAATATAATTATACCTACTGCAATATTACCACCTATTACAAACTGTCCAAAGGCAGCTATAACTTGCCCTGCTGCATCTCCACCATGGTGGCCTTCTAATAAAATTATGCGGGTAGATGCTATATTTAAAGATAATCTAAATAAGGTTATTATTAAAATAACTGTAGGGAAAACAGCAAAATCTAACGGTCTTTTAGCATACAAAGTAACAAATAAAATAACTAGGGATAATATTATATTTAAGGTAAAGAAAGTATCTAGCAAAAAAGGTGGCATTGGGATTACTACCATTGCCAATAAAGCAAGTATAGCTATAGGCACACCTAAACCACTAGTGAATGTTTGTTTTACTTGTTGGCTAAAGTTTTTTAAGTTCATTAATTTTGTTCTGTTTTCATTTGTTCAGGTATTGATAAGTCTTTAAAATCTTCGGTGGCAATATTTGCCCCATCACGTATTTGGTACACATAAGCTAAAATAGCTGCCACTGCTTTAAATAATTCATAGGGTATTGGCTGATCAATTTCGGAATTATAGTATAACGCACGTGCTAGCATTGGTGATTCTATTATTGGGATATTATGTTCTTTAGCAACTGTTCTTATTTGAGTGGCAGTAAAATCTATACCAAGTGCTAACACCATCGGTTCTGCCATTTTATTGATATCATATTTTAAAGCAATAGCAAAATGTGTAGGGTTAGTTATAACTACATCTGCGTCTGGTACTGATTGCATCATTCTTTTTTGTGACATTTCTCGTTGTATATTTCTAATACGGGCTTTTACTTCTGGGTCACCTTCTTCTTGTTTAAACTCTTCTCTTACTTCTTGTACCGTCATTTTAAGTTTAGAAGTATGTTCATAAATTTGAAATGGTACATCTATTAAAGCAATTAATATTAAAGCTAAACTGAAAAATATAAATGCTTTTGATATTAACAAAGCAGCATGAGCTAAGGCTACAGTTTTTGTTTCTACCCCTAGAGATAGAATTTCTTCATAATTAATCCATAAAAAATAAGCCGCCACCGCTCCTATTAATACAAATTTTGCAAGAGCTTTTATAAGCTCCATAAGAGCATGGGCAGAGACCATTCTGGCCATACCGGTGGCAGGGTTTATTTTGCTGAATGCTGGTGCTACCGCTTGCATACTAAAACTCCAGCCCCCTATAAGTGCTGGGGAAACTACCGCAACAACTGTCATTAAAATTAAAAGTGGTAACATCATATATAGAGCATGTACTGTAATACTGAAAATTCTATCTGCCATCATTGTAGTATCAAAAGCATGCGCACGATCAAAACTTAGACCCTGCTCTAAAATGATTGAAAAATCTTCCATCATATAGTAGCCAAAGAAATACAAAAAAACAGACGATACTAGCATCATCATTAAAGTAGTTAGCTCTATAGACCGTGGAACCTCACCCTTTTCTCTGGATTCTCGTAGCTTTTTCTCGGAGGGTTCCTCGGATTTCTCTGTGCCGTCTTTATCTTCTGCCATAAAAATTTAACCTTTATTCAGAGAGTCCATTAATTAAGAGTAAGGCCTAATATTAAATCATTAGCATAAATCACTAGGGCTTTTACATGCGGCGCAATTAATGGAGTTAAAAATATTAGCATAACTATACCTGCCATAAGCGTAATAGGAAAACCAACTGCAAAAATATTTAATGCCGGAGACGCTCTTGCTACCACACCAAATGCAATGTTTACTAATAGTAAAGCAGTTACTACAGGTAAAGATAATAATACCCCTGCTTCAAACATTTTTGCCCCAAAAGTATAAATCAATTCTAAACTATCTTGATCAAAAAAAGTTAAACCAACAGGTAAAGTGATAAAACTGTCATGTATTAGCTTAAAAACTAGTATATGCCCATTTAATATTAAAAAAACTAAAGTGGCTATAATAGTAAAATAACGCCCTATTATTGGGGCATTAACACCTGTTGCTGGGTCTATCATAGATGCCATAGCTAAACCCATTGACATAGATATCATATGCCCTGCAATTACAAAAGCTTGAAATACCACCGCAAAAATTAAACCTATAGCAATCCCGATACCTAGCTGTTGTATTACTAATAAAATACCATGCCAAGTAAAAGGGTCAATAGGTGGTGGTAGTGGTAAAGATGGTGCAATTGCAATGGTAATAAATACTGCTAGCAATATTCTGATACGCATATTAACAAACCTACCAGAATAAAGTGGCATCATTAACAACATGCCACTAATACGAACAAACACCCAAAAATATAAGCCTAATAACTGTAAAAAATCATCATAGTAAAAGTACATTTTAGCCGATTAAAGCGGGGATACTAAGATATAGTTCCCGAGTAAAGGAGACGAGATTTTCTAACATCCAAGGCCCAAATATCACTAACATTACGGCAACCATTGCTACTTTGGGTATAAAACTAAGGGTCATTTCATTTATTTGGGTAGCTGCTTGAAACATTCCAATTACTAAACCAACGATTAAAGCAGGTAATAGTAAGGGAAATGCTAACATAGTAACTACTTCTAACATTTTTTGCCCTAAAGTAAGTGCAAAATCTGTTGTCATTAGATGCCCCCTGCCACAATAAAGCTATTGGCTAAAGTACCTACTACTAATGCCCAACCATCTATTAATACAAATAACATTATCTTAAATGGTAATGAAATAATCATTGGTGATAACATCATCATACCCATTGCCATTAATAAGGTTGCAACAACTAAATCTATTATTAAAAATGGAATAAAGATCATAAAGCCTATTTGAAAGGCTGTTTTTAATTCACTAGTCATAAAAGACGGTATAAGTATGGTAAATGGTACTGTTGTTGGATCAGTAAGCTCTATATCGGCCATTTCAGCAAACATACCTAAATCTGATTCTCTAGTTTGTTGCAACATAAATGTATGCATTGGTACTGCACCTATATCTAAAGCCTCTCTAAATTTAATTTGCTCGTCTAAAAAAGGATTTATAGCATCAGTATAAATTACATTTAATACAGGAGCCATTATAAATAATGTTAAAAAAAATGCTAAACCTATTAGTATTTGGTTAGATGGTGTTTGCATAGTTCCTAGAGCTTGTCTTAATAAAGCTAATACTACTATTATCCTTAAAAATGCTGTCATGCCAATAAGCACCGCAGGTAATAAGGTTAGCCCGGTCATTAACATTAAGATTTGAATAGTTAAGCTATAGTCTTGATTACCATCAGCATCTGTTTGAACAGTAAAAGCTGGGATGCCAACCGAATAAGTAGAGATAGGGATTAATAATAAAATTAAAAAAGATGTGGGGATAATAAATTTTTTAAACTGCATTATTTAAAGTTATCCTTAGTATTTTTTCCATCAATAGATTTTTTATTGTTTGCCATTGCTTTTTGTAATTTTATAGCAAAATTTTGGCTAAAAGTGTTTTTTATACCAAAACTACCAGTTTCATTACCCACATCAATTGGCTCTTTAAGCTCATGCAATAAATTAATTTGTGACGGAGTAACCCCAATTAATAATTGCTCTTCACCTATTTTTAGTAAAATGATTCTTTCTCTCTGCCCTACCGACATATTACCTAAAATTTGCATATTACTACTAGCCAAACCATTTACTCTACCAAAACGTTTTAACAACCAAGCACTAGCAAAAATTAAAAACAACACTAAAACTAAAGAAATCATAATTTGCCATATATGTGTAACAGGCTCTACAGTTTTAGTAATAGATGTAGCAGGCTCTTCTGCAAAAACAGCAATAGCTGTAAAAAATAATAGAAAAGTTAAAATTGTTTTAAGTTTCATAGAGGGTAAAATTTAGTAGATTAATTGTGTAAAGAAGTATAGTTTACATTATGGATTGGGCGATTACAAAGGCTATAGCATAATTCTTTTCATCACTAATACTAATAGACCATTTTTTAATACCAATTAATTGGGCGTGTTGCTTAGCTTTACCTGTTAATAAAACTAATGGTTGCCCTTGTGTATTATGGTCAATAGTAATATCTGTAAAAATTATTCCTTGTGAAAATCCTGTGCCTAATGCCTTAGAAACAGCTTCTTTAGCTGCCCATTTTTTAGCTAAGAAATGTTTTTTTACTGAACTTTGTTGATATTTTTCTAACTCTAATGCTGATAAGATACGTTTTGCAAAATTTTTACCACGCTTATCATGTAAGTTGCCAATTCTGCTTATTTTAACAATATCTGTACCAATACCTATAATCAAGCTTCACGCCTTGCATCTAGCATTAATTGTTTCATATCTTGCACAGCAACTGCCAAACCTGAAAATACAGCTTGAGAAATTATTGCATGACCTATATTTAATTCAACGATATCTACTATGGCAGCTATAGGCTTTACATTATGATAATGTAAACCATGCCCTGCATTAACTATTAAACCTAAAGATGTTGCATATATAACTGCTTCTTTAATTCTATCTAATTCTTTGTTAATCTCAATCTCATCTATTAAATTCGCATAAGTACCTGTATGTATTTCTATAACAGGCGCACCAACCTCTTTCGCTGCATCTATTTGTTTTTTATCAGCATCAATAAATAAAGAAACCCTTATATTAGAATCTTTTAATGCAGAGCAAACATCTTGTAACCAAGTTTTTTGTGAAATAACATCTAAACCACCTTCTGTGGTTAATTCTTCTCTTCTTTCAGGCACTAAACATACGTCTTCAGGTTTGATTTTACAGGCTATAGTTACCATTTCTTCTGTGGCAGCCATTTCTAAGTTTATTCTAGTTTTTTTTAAATTAGACAGTATTTCAACATCAACATCTTGAATATGCCTTCTATCTTCCCTTAAATGTAGAGTTATACTATCTGCACCTGCTATTTCAGCATGTAAAGCGGCTTTAACAGGGTCAGGGTAATTAGTGCCTCTGGCTTGTCTTAAAGTTGCAACATGATCTATATTTAGACCTAAATAAATTGGGTTCATTTATTTTCCTCCTTAAGTACTTCCTTAATTAAAAAGATTACGAGTATTAATAGGTTTGTTACCAAGATAATGCGATAACACAAATCTAAATAGGTATTTTAATGCAGGTAAGCAGTCTTCATTATACTTTTGCTCTATAAAATCTTGTAAAATTTTGCCAGAAATTTGACTATTATGTTTTTCTACTTTAATAAAGCCAACTTCTAGCACAAACTGATAATTACTATCTGCACAAATCAGCTTATTAACAGCATCAAACTCCATATTTATAGCAATACCTAAATCTACTAAAAGATTGTATTCAAACTTTCTTAAAACCCAAGCCTGTTGTTGGCGATTTTTAGTTTTAGCTAATTCAAATAAAACTTGCTGATATTGTTTATATAAAACAGGACTAGCAACAGATTGAAATAACAAACGATATAACAGTTCATTAACATATAAACCACAAATACTGGCATCGGCAAATAAAGGAAAGCGAACATTAGTAGGTTCAAGTAATCTTAAATTAATTAAATCAAAAGCTTTATTCTTTTCTAACCAACTAAGATTAAGCTCTTGGAAAGGTTGTAACCAAGCATTTTTTAACTTAGCGGCTTTAGAATTAGACTTAACCCCTTTTACAATAGAGTTTAACTTACCTTTATCTTCAGTAAAAAATGTAACTAATAAACTAGTTTCACGATAAGGGCGGCTATGCAGAACAAACGCTTTTTGTTTGATTTCAACTGCCATTTTCCCTTCCCACAAATTCTTAATTATAATCCTAAAAGAATCAATTAAGTTATTTCGTCATTATAGCCTAAACTTGCTAAAGCTCTTTCGTCGTCTGACCAGTTTGCTTTTACTTTTACCCATAATTCTAGGTGTACCCTGGCATCTAGTAAGTTCATGATGTCTTTACGGGCGTGAATACCCATTTGTTTGATTAACTGCCCTTTTGCACCGATAACAATTTGTTTTTGTCCGTCCCTTTCAACCAAGATTAAGGCATGAATAATCCAACGATCTTCTTCTTTATCAAATTTAAATTGCTCTATTTCTACGGTTGCTCCGTAAGGTACTTCCTCACCTAATGAACGCATTAGTTTTTCACGGATTATTTCTGCGGTTAAAAATCTAGTTGAGCGGTCAGTAATATAATCTTCTGAAAAAAGCATTTCTTGTTTTGGTAGATGTTTTAAAATTTCTTTTTCAACAACATCCAAACCGGTTTTTTTATAGGCAGATACAGGTATTAATTGATCAAACTCAACTAAATTATTTAATTTTTGTAAAAATGGAAACATTTCTTCCATTTTTTTAAATTTATCTATTTTATTTACTAAAATAATAACAGGGGCTTGGGCTGTTGCACATTTATCTGCCACCGCTTGGTCTTCTTTTGTCCATCGCCCTGCTTCTACTACAAATAAAATAACATCTACATCGCTAAAAGCTGTATTTGCAGTGCGGTTCATATAGCGATTAATTGATTTAGTTGCACCTAAGTGCATACCTGGTGTGTCTATAAAAATTATTTGGTGAGTTTTGGTGGTGTGGATGCCATGAATTCTATGGCGAGTGGTTTGTGGTTTTGGTGAGGTTATACTTAATTTTTGCCCAAGTAAGCTATTCATTAGAGTAGATTTACCTACATTTGGACGACCAATTACGGCAACAAAGCCTGCTTGATAGCTTGCTTGAGAGCCTTCTTGTGTTGTCATTTTTTCTCCAATATTTTAAGGGCTTGCTCTGCCGATAATTGTTCTGCTTTACGCCTATTAGTAGCTGTTGCTTCAAATTTACGATTTATTTTTTCTACAAAACAGCTAACTATAAATTCTTGGGAATGAGCAGGACCTGATGCACTAATAACAGTATATTTTGGCAGTTCTTCTTGCCTTGACTGTAATAATTCTTGCAACCTTGTTTTAGCATCTTTACCAATTTTTTTAGGATCTAATTCTTGTAGTTTTTCTGTATAAATTCTGCTTACAAAATCATGACAGGCTTTATGACCAGCATCTTCATAAACAGCGGCTATAATGGCTTCAACCGCATCGGCGATAATAGATTCACGGTTAAATCCGCCACTTTTTAGTTCACCTGGACCTAACATTAAATATTCAGATAAGTTTAATTCTTTACCTATTATAGCTAAGGTTTCACCTTTTACTAAAAATGCCCTTATTCTGCTTAGATCGCCCTCAGAAATATTTTTATATTTATGAAAAAGAATATCAGCAATTATAAAATTTACTAAACTATCTCCCAAAAACTCCATTCTTTCATTATTTTTTGCTCCCATACTTCTATGGGTTAAAGCACGTTGCAGTAAAGTTATATTAGTAAAATCATGCCCTAAAATTATTTCAAATTTATTAAGTTTTAGCTGTTTTTCAGAAGCTATCATTATTTAATTCCGCTACCAATACGATCAAACTCTACATCTTCATCCCAATTCATCCATATACCAAAAGCTCTTCCTTTTAGCTTTTCTTCTGGTACTGTTCCCCAAAAACGACTGTCATTAGAATAATCTCTATTGTCTCCTAATACAAAATAATGCCCTGCTGGTACTGTAATTGTTGCCATATCAGCACTGAATCTAGCTCTATCAATTAAAATTCTATAACTTCTACCATCAGGGGTTGTTTCTTCATATTCCATAACTCCTGTCATATTTGTGGCAGATCCTGTACCTATATATTTGCCAATTTGTTTTTGCTCTAAAGGTTTTCCATTAATAAAAACCACTCTATCTATATACGAAATTGTATCTCCTGGCAAGCCTATTATGCGTTTAATATAGTCAATACTAGGGTCTTCTGGAAATCTAAAAACGGCTACATCGCCTCTTTCTGGTAAGCCTATCGGTATAATTTTCTTTTGGGTAACTGGTAATTTAATACCGTAATCAAATTTACTAACTACTATAAAATCGCCTACTTGTAAGGTTGGGTACATAGATGCTGATGGTATTTTAAAAGGTTCTATAATAAAAGAACGTAATACTAAAACAATTAAAAATACCGGAAACAATGAACGAGAATATTCTATTATTATTGGTTCTTTAATGGTTATTGATGCCTTCTCTCGCCTATCACGCCATAGCACTTTATCTACCAGCACTATAACCCCTGTTATTGCTGTAATAATTACTAGTATTAATTCAAAATTCATTTTTTTCCTATTTTCCTATTTGTCTGTTGAATCTAAAATGGCTAAAAACGCTTCTTGTGGGATATCAACCGAACCGATAGATTTCATACGTTTTTTACCGTCTTTTTGTTTTTGTAATAATTTTTTCTTACGAGAAATATCGCCACCATAACATTTTGCTGTTACATTTTTTCTTAAGGCTTTAACATTAGTTCTGCCAATAATTTTTGCGCCAATTGATGCCTGAATAGCAACATCAAACATTTGACGTGGGATAATTTTTCTTAATTTTTCAATTATAGCCTTACCACGTTGTACTGCTGTAGAACGGTGTAAAATAAGAGATAAAGCATCTACGGGTTCGCCATTAACTAAAAAACTAACTTTAACTAAATCATCTGCTTGAAAACGCTTAAATTCATAATCCATTGAAGCATAACCTCTACTGGTAGATTTTAACCTATCAAAAAAATCTAACACTACTTCATTTAAAGGCATTTCATATACTATAGATACTTGATTACCAGCATAGGTCATGTTTTTTTGTATACCACGCTTTTCAAGGCATAATTTCATAACTGAGCCAACATATTCATTTGGTACTAAAATATTGGCTTGAATAATTGGTTCACGGACTTCTTCAACAAGGCTTAAATCAGGCAAACTAGATGGGTTATCTATTTTTACTAGCTCGCCTTGCTTGGTTAAAACTTCATAAATAACTGTTGGGGCTGTAGTAATAAGGTCTATGTTATATTCACGCTCTAGTCTTTCTTGAATAATCTCCATATGTAGCATGCCTAAAAAACCACAACGAAACCCAAAGCCTAAAGCATCTGAGCTTTCTGGTTCAAAATGTAAGGCGGCATCATTTAAGCGTAATTTCCTTAAAGCTTCGCGTAAGTCTTCATAATCTTCTGAACTAATTGGGAAGATACCTGCAAAAACTCGTGGCTGTACAGGTTTAAAACCTTTTAAAGGTTCTACATCTTCCCCTGCTAAGGTTATAGTATCACCCACAGGAGCACCATCAATATCTTTAATACCTGAAACTACAAAACCAACTTCTCCTGCCGATAAAAATTCTGTGTTAGTTCTTTTTGGGGTAAAAACACCTACTTGATCAACCAAATACTCTTCTTTGGTAGAAAGCACTTTCATTTTCATTTTTTTACCAATTCTGCCATCAATTACTCTTACTAAAGAAACTACGCCAAGGTAGTTATCAAACCAAGAGTCTATAATTAAGGCTTTTAAAGGGGCATCTAGATCGCCAATAGGTGGAGGTATTTTTTCTACTATTTGCTCTAAAGTTTCTTCTATGCCTATGCCAGATTTAGCACTAGCCTGTACTGCATCATGGGCTTCTATGCCAATAATTTCTTCTATTTCATCAACAACTTTTTCAGGTTCTGCGGCAGGTAAATCAATTTTATTTAAAACGGGTAATACCTCAAGACCCTGCTCTATTGCGGTATAACAATTAGCAACCGTTTGGGCTTCAACCCCTTGAGAAGCATCTACCACCAATAAAGCACCTTCACAAGCAGCTAAAGAACGAGAAACTTCATAAGAAAAATCTACATGCCCTGGGGTGTCTATAAAATTAAGCTGGTAGGTTTCACCATTTTTAGCCACATAGTTTAAAGTTACACTTTGTGCTTTTATAGTAATGCCACGCTCTTTTTCAATATCCATTGAATCAAGAACCTGTGCTTGCATTTCTCTATCAGATAAACCACCACATAAATGAATAAACCTATCAGCAAGGGTAGATTTACCATGATCTATATGTGCAATAATGGAAAAATTACGAATGTTTTTTAACTGGTCAGACATTTATACCCCAAAATAAATAATTTTGAGGTATTTTACATGATTTAAAGCTATAGGGCACCTCTAAAAACCTAAGTGTGATTTATGGAATGTAGAAAATAGTGCATTTTTTACCCAAAAAGGAGGTGAATAGTGTGCTATTGACCGAGTTTTTGGGTGAAAAAGGGGCTGTTTTATGCGTTTCATAAATTGTGCTTAGGTTTTTAGAGGTGCCCTACTAGAGTAACTTCAGATTTGAAATCTTGAATTTGCATCATATCTTTAGTAATAAGTACCTTGCCTAAAGTCCCAAGAAGTAAAGTGTTCAGCTAATAATGCCATTATTTTTTCATTATCTAAGCCTTTTCTAATAATTGTTGGGCAAGGGGTTATTTCTCTTTTACCTTCTTGCATTGCAACTAAAGTACCGTTTGCATCTACCATTGCTACCATAACACCTTGTTCATGGCGTGTAGCGACTGAATCTGGTTGAATAGAAGCTACATAATCATTAGCTTCTATTCTTAAATCTACCAAAGACTCTATTCTTTCGCCAATACCAGTAATTAAACCACGATTACCTTTACCAGATGGGTTAGCAGAACTTGCAAAAATTAATTTATTACCGTTATCCCACAATTCTTTAACCATTTGTTCACTTGGTACTCCAAATTTAATTACAAAACAACTAGTTTGTCTTTTATCCATCATTAAGTCTTTACAACCGTCATCAGGGATATATTTCATACTTGTTTTTTTCCAAGGCAAAATACAACCAAGCAAAATATCTTTATCCCAATGAGATTGATAAAAAGCTTCAATTTCTGGGTTTAATTGTGCTAATTCTTTTAATTGCTCCATAGAAGAACAAAGTACCACACCTGGTTTATTAAGATTACGTTGTTTAGCTTCAAACTTTCTATTAAGACCTACTCTGTCTGTGGTCATAATAATATAACCAACTTTAGTTGGCGATACTATTGCCCCACCACCATTATTAAGAATTTGAACACCTGAAGCATTTGCCGACCCAGACCATTTTTCTATTTTAGACATTTTATTTCCTTAAATTATGGGGTTTTTTAAAGCAAAATATTATAACACCTGTGCCTCTTTAAAAAATGATTTTAATCTTCTTTTAATCAGCTATTTTTGCTAAAATTACTACCCTAAGTTTTATACCGAGAAAATATAATGCACGTACAAGATATGGAAAAATTTCAACAAATATTAAACTGGGTTTTTTCATATTATGAGAAAGAACTTACCGACCTAACTTATGAAATGTATTGGAATGGCTTAACTCAATATTCTATTGAAGAGGTTCAAATAGCTTTTAATGCTCACTTACAACACCCTGAAGAAGGTAAGTGGTGGCCAAAAGTTTCAGATGTTATAAAAAACTGCAAGGGCAGTACCCAAGATAATGCCCTACAAGCATGGCATGAAGTAGAAACAGCCATACGCCAAGTTGGGGCTTATCAAGATGTTGTTTTTCATGACCCACTTATTCACCAAATAATTCATAAGATGGGCGGTTGGATAGATTTTTGTAGTACTCCCGATGAAAAATCATTAACCTTTAAGGCTATAGAATTTAAAAAAAATTACCGAGCTTTATACGCTACGCCAAAACAATTACAATCTCCTATTGAATTATCGGGCATAGTTAATGCACATAATACAAAAATTAAAGGCTCTATAAAACAGCCTCCTGTTTTAATAGGAGATGTAAAAAAAGCCAAACAAGTGCTACAAAAACTAAAAAAACCTGATAATTTAATTACCATCCACAGACACATAAAAAAAACCATGAATGAAATAACAAAAAACAATACAAGATCTAAAGTATGAACTTACAATTTAACCCAATAATTGCTAATAAACTATCTATTGAAGAGGCTATTGTAATAGGTTGGCTAGAATATAATAACCAAGAAAAATTAATAGCTTGGCAGAGCGTAAAAGATATATTTTCTTTTTGGGATGAAGAAACTTTAATGCTTACATTTGCGCAATTACAAAACAAACAATTATTAAAAGAAAAAAGAGACTTACAACAAAATTGCATCTTTTCTATTAATAAAATTAAATATAAAGAATTAACGGGGCAAAATATACAGCAAAAATTGCCTAGCGCATTACCAGTAATTTTAGATAAAAATTTAACTAAACATTTACAAAGATTTAAAAACAATGACAGCATTTTAAATAAAAAGTTAAGCTTATTAATATCTAACAGCCATCAAGAAATGATTAATTATGCAACAGAAGAAGGATTACCGCTAGAAATTGCATCATCTAGTTTTGATAAGTTTTTACATTATGTATCATCACACCCAGATAAATTTTGGAATACAGATTTAACATCATATTGGGGTTTTTGGGTAAGTAATAACCTAGATAGGCAAAAAAAGATTACTAAAGGGCAAGGTAAGCGTTCAGCAGTAGAAAGATCTAACCTACATGTAGGCTCTAACTGGCTTAAAAATAAAGCTCAACACCCAAGAGCAACTAATAAAGTTGTTATAACACATAAAGATTAATGCCTTAAAACATGAACAATAGTGCAAGAGTTATGCTCTCGTAATTCTTTTATGTAGAAATGTGAAAAATGGTACGACCGAGTGGATTTGAACCACCGACCCCTACCATGTCAAGGTAGTGCTCTAACCAACTGAGCTACGGTCGTATAATTAGAATATAAAAACTTATAAAATATGGTACCAGTAGGCG
>CAZJWQ010000021.1:0-11595 GCA_964549645.1 uncultured Piscirickettsiaceae bacterium
AATTATGACTAGACCATTTGATTCATTTCAAATATTGGCAGCATTATTGCCAATACAATTGTCATAACTACACCACCCATTACTACTATCATAATCGGTTCTATTAAGGTTACTAGAGTAGTTGCTCGGCTTTCCACCTCACTTTCATAGTGCACTGCTCCTTTTAAAAGCATAATATCTAACTTGCCAGAACCTTCACCTGTTTGTACTAGGTTTAATAATAAAGGTGGGAATATTTTTGCCATTTTCATGGTATCTTGCAGGCGTTTACCTTCTCGTACTTGTTCTTTCATTATTAGTATTTTATTTTTAAGTGGTAATAAGGTTATTACTTCAGAAGATATTTTTAGAGCGTCTGTTACAGTTACCCCACTGGCTAGCAGCACACCTAATGTTCTTGCCCAACGTGCAGTTGATGCAAAAATTAAAAATTTATTTACAACTGGTATTTTTAGTAGGATAGCATCACGTTTTATTTTCCACTTATCTTTTTTGATTAAAATTTTATAAATAAGCCATATTATGCTAAAAACAATTACCATAGTAAGCCAATTATTTTGCATAAACTCACTAGCTAATAGCATATTTGTAGTTAGTGCTGGTAGCTCATGGTCCATATTGTCAAATACTGTAACTACTTTTGGTACTACAAAAATCATTAAGAAAAAAACTATTGCAATAGACATTACTACCATAACTATTGGGTAAATTAAAGCTGATTTTAGTTTTTTATTTAGCTTGGCTTGTTGCTCTATTGAGTCAGCTAATCTTGATAATACTTGTTCTAAATGCCCAGACTCTTCACCTGCTTTAATTGTAGCTACATATTCTTCGCTAACTATAAAGTTGGAAATTTGTATGGCTTGGGCTAGTGAATGTCCTTCTTTAACCTTGTCATAAACTTGGTTAAGAAATTTTTGTACATTTTTGGTTTCTGATTGTTCTGCCACTGCTTTTAAAGATTGGGTTAAGGGCATGCCTGCTTCTAGTAGCGTATAAAGCTGCCTTGTTAATAAAGTTAGCTCTGCTACTTTTATTGTTGGTTTTAGCCATTGTTTTTGTAGAATATTTTTTTTAACTGCAAAAGAGTTTACTTCTAAAGCTACTAAGCCTTGGTCTCTTAGTTGTTGACGAATATGGCGTGCTGAATCACCATCTAAAGTACCTTTTTTAGTAGAGCCTTGTGTATCTATAGCTTTGTATTCAAAAGTTGCCATAACTCTAACTCTGCGTAACTCGTAACAGTTCTTCTAAGCTAGTGCTACCATTTAGCACTAGCTTAATTCCACTTTGTTGGATTGAGTTCACTTTTTTATGAGCATGTTTTGCCATTTCTAATTCTGATGTATCGCTATAAATCATTTTGCGTAGAGTGTCGTCTATCTCAATTAATTCATAAATACCTATTCTGCCTTTATAACCTGTAAAATTACAGTTATCACAGCCTTTAGCGTGGTAAATTAAACTATCAACGCCTATATTATCAACCCCTAAGAATTGATTTTCTGTAGTATCAGTGGTTGCTTTTTGTTTACAATTTTGGCAAAGTTTTCTAACTAACCTTTGTGCCATAACTCCTAATAAACTTGATGATAACAAAAAAGGTTCAACCCCCATATCCCTTAAGCGTGATATTGCTCCTATTGCCGTGTTAGTGTGTAGGGTTGATAGCACTAAATGCCCTGTTAAAGAGGCTTGTACAGATATTTGGGCAGTTTCTATATCACGAATTTCTCCAATCATAACTATGTCTGGGTCTTGGCGTAATATTGCCCGTAACCCTTTAGCAAAACTCATTTTGGTTTTGGCATTTACTTGTGTTTGATTAATTCCTTCAATATTATATTCCACAGGATCTTCTATAGTCATTATGTTATTTTGGGTGCTATTTAATCGGCTTAAAGCGGCATATAAGGTGGTTGTTTTACCTGAGCCAGTTGGCCCTGTTACTAGTAAAATACCATGTGGTTTTTTTAACATGTTTTGTAGAATGTTTAATTGCTGAGTAGGCAAACCAAGGTCTATTAGGTTTAAACGACCTGAACTTTTATCTAGTAGACGCATAACAACCCTTTCTCCAAAACTGGATGGAATGGTTGAAATACGTAAGTCAACTGCTCTGCCACCAAGTTTGGTGGCAATTCTGCCGTCTTGTGGTAGGCGTTTTTCCGCAATATCTAGCTTGGCTAACACTTTAATACGTGATGCAAGCATATCGGCTAGTTCTACTTGTGGGGTTAAAACTGTTTTTAATTGACCATCTATTCTAAATCTAATGCGCAATTGTGCTTCAAATGGTTCTATATGTATATCTGAAGCACCTGTACGTATGGCTTCTGCCATAATAGCATTTAGTAGCTTAATAATTGGTGCATCATCAGAGCTATCTAGTAGGTCTTCTGCCTCACTGACTTTGGCAGCAAAACTAGCTAGGTCTCCAATATCAAGGTTATCCATGTTATCCATAGATGTTGCATTGGAGTGGGTATAAATTGTTTGTAGTTTTTGTTCTAGTTCTTCTAAAGAAACTTTAACTAAGTGATGTTCAATATTCGGTTGTACTCTTTGTACTTCAATTATAGATTCTAGTGGAGTTTTTTCGGTAATCCACAAGGTCATTAATTGTTCATTTTCTCTAATGGCAATTAGGTTATTTTTACGTGCAAAAGTAAATGGTAGTTCTTTACTCATAAACCTAATAGTTCTCTTACATCTTCAAAATTTTGATGGGCTCTTGTTGGTTTGATTTCTGCTTGCGGCTCTTCCACTTGCTGTTGTTGTTGAGAAATATAAGGCTGTGCGGGTTCATCATTTTTCCACTGCTCAATGGTTGGCAGGCGTGGTCTTAAACCTTGCATCATACTTGGGTTATGTTCTAAAACCTGTTGTTGATGTGCTCGAATAAAGTTATATTTCTTTCTAGAATGAAAACTACTTTTAGCATGATTATGAATAATTACTGGTCGTAAAAAAATCATTAAATTAACTTTTTCTCGTTTGGTTTGCCTTGATGAAAATAAGCCCCCTAAAATTGGTAGATATCCTAACCCAGGTACCCTGCTTATCACTTCGGTTTCTCTTTCGGTTAATAAGCCACCTAACACAATAATATTGCCATCTCCTACAATAACGCTAGTTTTTATTTTTCTTTTCGAAGTTTGTAAATCAACGGCATCACCCCTTGGCAATACATCTGAAACTTCTTGCTCTATTCTTAAAAATACTTCATTACCTGCATTAATTTGTGGGGTAACTTTTAATTTTAAACCTACATTTTTACGCTCTACGGTGCTAAATGGATTAGTTGCACCTGCTGCGGTATTAGTGAATGAACCTGTCACAAAAGGCACTTCACGCCCAACAACAATTTGTGCTTCTTCATTATCTAGGGTAAGTATCGACGGGGTTGCTAAAACATTAGAACCTGTATCTGAATTTAAAGCTCTTATTAAAGCTCCCCAGCCCATGTTATCTGCCGATATTTGCCCTGCAAACACATTAGCCCCTCTACCAATGCCTGACAGAGCCGCCCCTACATTACCAGGGGTTATTGCCGCCCCCAACAGTGCAGGAATGGTTCCTGAAAAATTAATCATTCCTGCACCATACGGCGTGTTTACACCCCATTCTACGCCTAGTTGTGATTGTTTTTCTTGAGAAACTTCTACAAATACCGCTTCAATTAATACTTGTGCTCGCCTAATATCTAGTTGTTTAATAACCTCTTTTAAAGTAGCTGCAACCTGTGGCGGGCCACTTATAATTATGGCATTTACTCGTTCATCTGCTTTAACAGTAATGCTGTTTTTTAAATCTTTATTAGATATGGTAGGTTTACTGGCTTCTTCACCAGTTTCTTCACTGGCATGTAGTAGCGATGGGTTAATAGATATTTCTTGTAAAATTGGTACTAAATCTTCTGCTCTAGCATGGCGTAAATAAATAACTTGTACTAACCCTTTAGATTCAATTGGTATATCTAATTTAGATATTAAGTTGGCAATGTTTGCTCTAATTTTTGGGTCGCCAGATAAAATAAGGTTGTTCGAACGCTCATCAAAATCTACTTTTATAGCGGCTTCTGGTGTAGTTCTTGGGGTTATAGATTTTATAATTCTGGCAATTTCTGCTGCCGAACTATAGTTAATTTTTATAACCTGAAAACTGTCATCAACTTTAACATCTACCCTAGCAATTATAGATCTGATACGAGCAATATTGGCGATGCTGTCAGTTATAATTAAGGTATTACTTTCTTGTAAAGCTACTAAGTGCCCTTCTCTAGCAACAATTGGGCGTAAAATAGCCACTAATTTTGTAGCAGGTACATGATTAACTTTTAAAACTTCTGTTACCCAACTGTCTTTTGCTGTTGCTGTGCCTTCACCTTCATAGGGAATTCTATCTCTGGCTAGGTTAGCAGGCACTATGCTGATTGCGGTTTTACCAGGGATAGCTACAAAATTATGTACTCTTAAAATAGACATTAAAGTTTCATTTAAGGTTTCTGGTGACATAGGGCTTGGAGCAATTAAGGTTACCCTGCCTCTTACTCGTGGGTCTATAATAAAATTTTGCCCAGTTAGTTCAGCTATTGCTTCAATTACTACTTTAATTTCTACATTTTGAAAATTTTGTTTTAATACCAGTTCTTCAGTATTTGCTTGAGCAATTGCTACATTACTTAAACCTAAGCTAATAATAAATAATATGGCTAATCCAAAGTTATTCTGCTTTTTTATAGACGTATTCAAAGTTGCTTTAGTTATATTATTTTGCATTATATTTTTTGCCATTTAGCTTCCACTTAAATCTACAGAAATGTGATGGTTTAACCCATTCCTTTCAACTATTAATTCAAATAAATTTTCTTTTAAAAATTCTTGCCATAATCGAGGGTTTTGGGCTAATTCATGAATACTACGCCCATTAACATTTACTAGCATATCACCTTCTGCAAAACCTACCGCATTAAACAGATCCCTATCATTTTTTGACCATATTTTGACCCCAGCCCAAATACCATCTTTATTAATTGGTTGAAACTTAATGAACTGTGATATAGACATAGGTGCTTGCCTTAAAGCTTTACTTACTTTTGCCAAAGCCTTATTATCTCTGGCTGAAATACTATGACTACCATCATAACCAGTCTCAATATCGCTAGTTTTTTCTATATTTGCGGAGCTTGCCAGTAGTATATTTCTATTATTAGTTAAATGAAGACGCTCTTGCACTGTTCTATTTTTTATTACCACTTGTTCGGCAAAAATATCTACTAAAACTACACCCGGTATAATTTCCTCATCTTTAGAAACTAATAAGGTTTTATTACCTTTTTTTATTAAAGCTAAGCTGTTTTTTCCCATATAAATTACCCCAACTAAGTTGAGATTTAAACGAGTTTTTTTAACTTCTGTAAGGTCAACTTTAGGTGGTGCTTTTAATACTTTTTCATCAGGTTTATCAAATATATAAGAGGCTGTACCTTGTGCGTTAACAATATTAACATTAATATTTTGTGAGTATAGCTGTGGTTTTTTTGCTTCTACTAAAAAACTTGTTAATAACTGCCCCAAAAACCATGCCAATAAAACTATAAGCATAAAAGACGAAGCTATTATTGTTTTTTTGTTGCTTAGTAAGCCAGTAAACAAAGGTTTTAATGTAATCATCATTTTTGTAATAGCTCAATAGCATTGTTGTCTAAATCTTGTAAAAAAATTACCTTTCTGCCTGATTTACTAGTAGAAAACAGTATGTTTTTTTTGATTAGAATTTTAGCAAAATCTGCAATAGAATCAACCTGTAAAGCAAAGTGCATGTCTCTACCGCCATGCTTTGGCTTGGCTATATTGGCATAAGGATTATTTAATTGCATTAAATGCAACGCCTGCCCACAACCTAATTCTAACCAAAAGCCTTCAAAACCTAAATTAGGTCTTGTTAATAATTTAAGCCCTAATATATTTTGATAAAAATATAAAGATTTGTGAGCATCTTTTACTAAAATACTCACATGATTAAAACTTAAAATTTTTGCCATAAAAACATCTAAAAAACATAGTTGTACTTGTTATAATTGTATAAAATATCTTAACATAAACTGTAGTTATAATAATTATTGTTTACTTAAAAAATTAATTCTAGCCAAATGAGGGTAAAAGTGAAAAACAACAAAACAAAGTTACAACAAGGTTTTACCTTAATAGAGTTAATGGTAGTAGTAGTTATTTTAGCTGTATTGGCAGTGATTGTATTACCTAATATTATGGATAGGCCAGATGAAGCACGGAAGGTGCAAGCACAGCAAAACATTAAGGCTATTGCATCTGCCTTAAAATTGTATAAGTTAGATAATTACGTATTCCCCACTACCGACCAAGGTTTAGAAGCTTTAGTTTCTAAGCCAACAGCAGAACCTACACCAAGAAAATGGCAACAATATTTATCATCTTTACCAAAAGACCCTTGGGGGCGAGCTTATCTTTATTTAAGCCCAGGCGTAACAGGTGGGTTTGATCTTTATACTTTAGGGGCCGACGGAGCAGAAGGTGGTGAGGGGGTAAATGCTACTATCAGCCATTAAAGCTAGTTTATTATGCGAATTCAAGATGTTTATTTTAATTAAAAGAGATAACAGTAAACAACAAGGCTTTACCTTAATTGAGTTAATGGTAGTGGTGGTTATTCTTGCCATATTATTGTCGGTAGCGATTGTATCTTTACAACCTAATCACCAAGCTCAATTACGCCAACAAACCGTTGCTTTTAAAGGCTCTTTAATTGCTATGTGTGATAAATCTGCTTTTGAACAACGTATTTATGCCTTAATACCAACTAAAAAAGGCATCGAAATACAAAAATTTACTAAAGGGCAATGGCAAGAAACTAGCTTAAACCCTAATGCAAGATCTGGTAATAACAACTTACAGTGGCACGAGGCAATGCAAGTTAGCTGGCAATTAAATGAAGAATTAGCTAAATCACATGGCTTAGAGCAGCCTGCATGGCTATGCTGGCCTAGTGGTGAAATTAATGCTGGCACAATAACATTTGAATTAAACCAGTTTACTAAAGTTTTACAGTGGAATGAAATTTTGAACTTTACAACAAATGATAATGACCAATGACAACAAAAAATAAAAACATAGCAGGTTTTACCTTAATTGAAGTTATGATTGCTTTAGTTATTGTATCAATATCTTTAATGGCTTTATCTGCAACTATGGGGCAATATATTTTTAATCAATCCGCTATTCAAAATAGAGTTATAGCAACTTGGGTGGCACAAAATAGGTTGTTAGAATTACAAACTGCAACCAATACAACACAAGAAAAAACCCAAACAGAAAACATGCTAGGAGCAGATTGGCAAACAACATTTGTATTAGAACCAACTTTAATCCCAGGTTTAAAAAAAATTAACATTTCTGCTGGTATTGTGGGGGCAAAATATACTTCAGCAGAGGTAGTTTCTATTGTCGGCAACTAAGCAAGCAGGTTTTACTTTAATAGAACTATTAATTGCCATGACTATTTCGGCTTTTATTGCGGTTATGTCGTACCTTGCTATAAACCAAGTGGTAACTATAAAAACTAGCACAGAAGCAAGCGTTGCATCTTTTGAAAAACTACAACGCACCATGTGGTGGTTAGAACAAGACTTTACCCAACTTGCCCCACGCACTATACAAGATGAGTTAGGCTCTACATTACCAGCATATCAAGCAAGTTCTTTTAAAGGAGTAGAATTTAGCAGAATTGCTGTTTATCCTTCACCTTTTGGAGTTTCGGGGCTAGTTAGAATTGGTTACAAGCTTGAGGGTACTACCTTATATCGCTTAATTTGGCCCGTGCTTGATAGGGCTCCAGATACTGTACCGAGAAAATTAGCAGTATTAAATAATGTAGAAAGCTTTAGTGTACGCCAACTTAATAATAACAATAGATGGTCTAATAATTGGCCGTTACCAGGGCAAAGTAAAATAGCCTTACCCAGTTTAATTGAAGTAAACATAACCATAAAAGACCAAGGAGATATAAGGCGTATTTTCCCTGGGGTGGCAGGTTTATAAGTTATGGCTATAAGACATAAACAGCAGGGTTTTGCTTTAATTACAGTTTTAATGGTAGTAGCCTTAGTTACAATTATTGCTAGCCAATTAATTCACCAACAAGCCTTAACCATACAAAGAAGTGCCAATATGATTCATCAAGCACAAGCATCTTCAGTTGCTTGGGGCTTAGAAACTTGGATTAAAAAAGGTTTAAGGCAAGATGCCCAACAAAATGAAATAGATCATTTAACCGAGCAGTGGGCCGTACCAATGATGCCAATACCTTTTGCAGGTGGTCAAGTATCTGGGCAATTATTTGACTTACAAGCAAAAATAAATGTAAATAACTTACAAGAAACTGATCAAAATAAACGTAAAGCATGGCAAGTAATAATACAAAGGTTTTTAACACAACAACAATTAGAAGCCGATTTAGCAGAGGTTATTGAAGATTGGGTAGATGCCGACAATAATGCATTATTTAATGGTGCCGAGTCGGATTATTATTTATTAAAAGTTCCAGCTTATAGAGCGGCTAACCAAAAATTAGTTTTAGTACAAGAGCTAGGTTTATTAAAAGGCTTTACTAGGCAAGTGGTACAACAAATTTCGCCCTATATAACAACCTTGCCTGCCATTACTAAAATAAACATTAATACCGCTAATGCCACAGTATTACAGGCTTTAGCAATTTGGATGAGCGCAGATATAGCTAATGAATGGGTAACTAAAAGGCAAGAAAAGCCAGCACAAACTATTGCTGAATTTAGAATATTTTTAGTAGCACAATTACCTAACTTTACTAATGAAGATATTACAAAAGACTTGCCTGACTATATAATAGATGTAAAAAGCAATTACTTTTTTTTACAAGGTTTAATAGAATACGGGCAAGCAAAAAGAAGTTTATTAGGAATTTTTATGCGAGATGACAATAAAGAAGTAAAATTAATACAACGCTGGGTTGGCATAAGCAATGAATAAGTTAACAAATACACTAATTGCTTTTGAACAGTTTTATTATTTAGACGAGCAAGGACACTTAAAAAAACCAAAGCATAATCAAATTGATACTAATGCAAGTGGTGTTGATAAACTCTTAGCAAAAATAGTTTTAGTACCTACTAAACAACTATTATTGGTTGAGGTATTTGTACCAGGCAAAAAAGCCGCAGACTGGTCTAGAGCCCTACCTTTTGTACTTGAAGAACAATTATCACAACCTATTGAACAATTATTTTTTGTAATCTTAAACCGTGAAAAAACTGGCAACAAAGCAGGCTATATATCCGCAGCAGTTGTTGAAAAAGAAAAGCTGGCTAATTGGGTTAAAGAGTTAAAAGCCCACAATTTAGAACACGCAGAACTAATACCTAATGTATTTGCAGTGCCTTTTTTAACCGATAAAATAAATTCTATACAATTAAATGATAACAGCCAACTAGTTAGAGCAGAAAAATATAAAGGAATATGCGGCAGCAGTGCATGGGTTGCACAAGTTTTAGAATTAGATAATAAAAACATAACCAATAATCATAGTGCTAGCGATAAAATAATAAACCCTTCTGAACTTATCAAGTTAAAGAAATTAACTTTACGCCAAAAAGAATTTGCCGTAAAAATTAATAATAATTCACTATGGAAGCTATGGTTATTACCTATAACATTAATAATGTTACTATTAATTACTTACTTAGCAAGCAATAGCATACAAACTAAATACTATGCTACCCAAGCACAGTTATATCAACAACAAACTAATAAATTATTTAGGCAGATGTTTCCCAATTCTATCCGTATAGTTAATGTAAAAGCCCAAACTCTAGCTAATTTAGCCCAAAACAATAATTTACCAACAACTAGTGCTACACAATTATTAACACAACTAGAGCCTATATTATTAAGGTTAATACAAAACAACACTATAAATATAAAAACTATGCAATGGCAAAATAATCAGTTAATTCTTACTATAGAGGCTAAAAACATAGATATATTACAAGACATAGTAGAAAACTTTTCACAAAACCATACCGCAAGGCTAGAACTAACACAACTATCTAATCAATCCTCTAAACTAGTATCTGGAGATATTTATGTTAAATAATCTTCAACAATGGTGGCAAGAACAATTACAAACAATCCAGCAAAAACCAAACTATCAACGCTGGAGAGGATTACAAAATAGAGAACGCTTACTAATTAAATTAATGCTAACATCTTTATTATTGCTAATTTTATACTGGTTTATCTGGCAACCAATTATGATAGCTAAGCAACAAGCACAACAAAATTTGCAACACTCACAAGAAACTTGGTTATGGCTTAATCAACAACAATTAAATATCTCTACCAATAACAATACTGTTAAAGCAGTTACTATAACCAATCAATCACAATTAATTAATTATGTACAACAGCAAATATCAATACAAAACCTACAGAATTCGGTAGAAAAACTAACCCCGCTTAATCGTAGAAATGGTGTAAAAATACAGTTTAAGCAAGTTAAATCTCCCAATTTTTTTCGTTGGCTCTCAAAAATAGAGCAAGAAGCAGTTATTGCCAGTGAACTAACTATAAATAAAGTTAAAAAAGGTATTATTAATGTAACTGTAGTTTTTGAGGTTAAACAATGATTACCCAAAAATTATTATTAACAATAGTTTTTATAATAACTTTTATTATATCTATAATGCTAAGCCTGCCGTTAAGCTGGGTATTACAGCAAGAGCAAGTTAAACAGCAAATACCTAATAATATTATATTACAAAAACCACAAGGCACCTGGTGGAATGGGCAAGCTAATATTATTATTAAAACTCCCCATGAAACAATAGATATAGGCAATATACAATGGCAGTTAAATTGGCATAAACTATTATTAGCACAGATTTCAAGCAATATAAATTGGTATTTTGCCAATACAGCTATTAGCAGTACAATCATTTACAATAGAAAATATATAGTAATTGCTGAGACAAATGGCAGTGTGCCAATTAAAGATTTAATGAGCCTATCTAATAAAACTGCAATTTTAGCTGATGCCGAAGGTACTGTTAATATAACTAATTTAAGTTTAAAACTACCTGTAGCAAGCCGATTATGGCCTACAGAAATTAATGGCAAAATATCAGTTTTAAATTTATCTGCTTTAGGAGCTAGTATTGATACTTTAGAAGCTATACCTACCATAAGAGATCAGCAAATACATGCCAACATAACAGGTGGGCAGCCAGGTTGGCAACTAATTGCCAATATCCTATTAGCTAAAGATAATACCTATAAATTAGATATAAAAATAACCGCTAATAATGCTAACAATATGCCAAGCTGGGTATCTTTAATGCTACCAATGCAAACCCCGCAACTAGCACAGCTACAACAAACAGGCAGATGGTAATGCTACCGAAGGTCTTCAAGTTTTTATTAACATTCTCAGTAATAGTTATATTATTATCCGCTTGTGGTGGCGGTGGAAGCCCTGTTGTAACCATAACAATAACTCCAACTCCAACTCCAACTCCAACTCCAA
>CAZJWQ010000021.1:11695-14385 GCA_964549645.1 uncultured Piscirickettsiaceae bacterium
AACTCCAACTCCAACTCCAACTCCAACTCCAATCCTAGACCCTTTGGTACAACACCAATGGTTTTTGCATAATATTGGGCAGTCTGCCATGACTGCTACAGGGGCAGGTGGAGCAGTTGGGGCAGATATTAATGGTTTTAGTTCCAGTAATTTAGATCTCACTAATTATGCTCTAGGCTATACAGGGCAAGGCATTGAAATTGCTATAATAGACTCAGGGCTAGAAATAAAGCATGAAGACTTAATTGCCAATGTAATATTAAATGGCTCTTATAATTTTATAAGTGCTATCAATGGCAGAACTATTCATGATCCAACTTCTAACAATACTGACGGAGACCATGGCACCAGTGTAGCAGGCATTGCTGCGGCAAGAGGTGGTAATGGCATAGGCATAATGGGGGTAGCACCACATGCTAGCTTAAGAGGCTTTAATTTTTTAAAATTTACTACTTTAGATGCCAAATTAGCTTCATTAGGTTTTGCAAATTCTGTGGCAAATTTTGCTGGCATGCAGGTAAATACAGTTAGTATATTTAATAAAAGTTATGGGATTAACCCAACTAAAGTTTTAGCAGAACTTAATTACACTGATAAGATGAGTCATAACATTGTTTTTGATGCTATAAAAATTGGCACGGAGCAGTTAAGAAACGGCAAAGGAGCTATATATGTAAAAGCAGCTGGTAATGAATATAGTGGAGGCAGGGTTTTTTCTTCAGATTTTTGTAGCGAAGCGATTAACAACAATATAACTTGTTACAATGTAAACCAAGAAGCAGGCAACGTAACCCCATTCCAAATTATAGTAGGGGCATTTAATGCTAATGACCAACGTGCTTCATACAGTAATACAGGTTCTGCAATTTGGGTAGTTGGCCCAGGTGGTGAAGGTGGGCATAATGCACCAGCGATAATGACTACCGATCAATCAGGATGTAATATAGGATATAGTCGCAATAGCGCTAATATTAATGTAAATACCGCATTTAACCGTGGTGATAATGCTGATAACAACAGCTGTAATTATTATTCTGCCTTTAATGGTACGTCTTCCGCTACCCCTGCAGTTAGTGGGCTTGCCGCCTTAATACTGTCTGCCAACCCTGCTGCTACTTGGCGAGATGTTAAATACATTTTAGCCAGAACATCTCGTAAAATCGACCCAAATTTAGCAGCCAGAACCATGACATTAAATGGTGTTAATCAAATAATAGACCAGCCGTGGGTTACTAATGGAGCAGGGTTTAGCTTTAGTAATGAATATGGCTTTGGAGCTATAAACGTAATTGATGCGGTTAGTTTAGCTAGAACAAGGCAACAAACTCAAACTAATATTAGTGCTATGCAAACTAAACCTACCGTTACTAGTGCCAGCTTTACTAACAACAATATAATCGCTAACGCCAATAGCATAGGTTTAACTAAAACTTTAAATATACCCACTAGCTTAGTAGTAGAATCAGTAAAATTAATGGTAGATATATCGGCAACTAATGGGTCAACTAATCGTATAGACAATAAAATTGATATCGCAGATTATTTAATAGAATTAATTTCACCAAGTGGAACCAAGTCAATATTAATGACCCCGTTTAATGCTTTTTTATCAGGTTATAATATGACAACATTTAACATGATTTCTCATGCTTTTTATGGCGAACAAGCAGTGGGAGATTGGGTTTTAAAAATCACCGATGTAGATGGTAGCACAACCAACTATATAAGGCATGTAGGTGAAGGTAAATTAAATAATTTTGCTATAACTATTTATGGACACTAATCAAGATGGAAACCAAAATGAAAATAACAGCCATATTAATGCTAATACTATTAACAAGCATAAGCACCCAGCTTAAAGCCTTTACCCATGCCTGCACCCTAGTGGCAGACAAGGCAGGCAATTCTTACCAACCACAACCAAATAGGTTTGCCAGCATAGTACCACCAAATAAGATACCAATTAATATGCAGGCTAGTTTAATAGAAAGAAACGGAGTTTGGTTTATTTACCAAACAGACAACACAATATTTGCTAGCAACCAGTGTGCTCCACAAATAATTAATAATATTGAAATTGTACCAGTAATTTTTAACCAAAACAGTGGCAGTAATGCAGTAATAAATGGCGTTTTTATGATAAAAACTCACCACGAAGATGATATACACCTAATAGCTAATAAATATAATTTTAAAAAAGTTACACAACTACCCAATCGTTTTACCGCTATTTTTAATGTAAAACCGCAAACATCCTACGATGAATTAATAATAAAGTTATTAGCAGATAAAAATATAGCAAAGTTAGTACCCTTATTAACCGAGCCAAGATTTAACCAACGTTAATTAAAAACCAAAAAATCAGTAGGTTTAATTGGTCTGCCTTTTTTGGTTGCCACCCCCGTTATTATTGCCTTAAGCACATTAGTACCATCGAGCAAGTAAATATCTTGTACAAACTCAAACCTTACTTTACCATTTAATTTAACTTCAACGTTAATATAAAATTCATCTGCAGGTTTTAATGATTTTTTATAATTTATTTCTGCCTTTATAACAACTAAATCAACTCCTTGTTGTGACAACTCTACAAAATTAATATTATTTGCCAATAAAAATGCATGGCGTGCATGTTCTAAATAATTCATATAAACTGCATTATTTACTATACCTTGTAAATCACACTCATA
>CAZJWQ010000022.1:0-14128 GCA_964549645.1 uncultured Piscirickettsiaceae bacterium
ATGTAGTAGAGAGTGGATAGAATTAGTTTAGTTTATTTTTGAAAATGGTATAATTCGATAATTTCCAACTCTAAAACGATAATATTCAGATAAATCACCTACTAGCTTTTTACCTAATTTAGGGTTTTTAACAAGCTTAGAATTTATAGCTTGTAAAATTTTTTTCTGCCAACTTTTATCGATAGCCCTTAAATCTTTTATAACTTTATCATCAAAAACTAATTTATAAATCAAGAGCTTTTTCCAGTTCTTCTAATGATATTAAGCTTCTATCTTTTAATTTAGAACGAACCTGAACATCATAATAGTCTTCCATATCTTCCATGTAGTTATTTAAGCTTCTTTTACAAAAAAGCTTTTAGATCGTTTAGTTTCCAATGCCATTTTTTCCAAAAAACGTTCTTGTTGTGGTTCTAGCCTAATTGATAACATAATATCCCTCTCTAAAAAAAATCGTTAAAAATTACGTGGATTAAATTTAAAAGCTTGTTGCATATTTTTATAAAACTCTTGTTGTACAGCTGACTCTGCTTTAGGAACATGTATTTGTACAACTATCAATTGATTACCAGCATTACTACCTTTACCTAACCCCCTACCTTTAATCCGCAACTTAGTTCCAGACTGAGAATCTGCTACAATATTCATGGCTATTTTACCTTTTAAAGTAGGTATTTCAACCTTGGTACCAAGGGCTGCTTCCCACGGAGTTAAAGGTAAATTTAAGATAACATCATCACCATCAACTTTAAATAAATTATGCTTTTGTAAAGCAATTTCTAAATATAAATCGCCCTTAGCTCCACCACCAGCTCCATCCATACCTTGCCCAGCTAAACGTATTTTAGAGCCTTGCTTAACACCTGCTGGTATTTTTACTTTTATTACTTTTGGTTGGTGGCTTACTCCGCTTAAATTTTGTACGGGCATTTGAATAGTTAAAGATCTTTCTGCACCATTAACAGCTTCTTCTAAACTAATAAGTAATTTAACATTTTGATCTTCGCCTTTTTGTGAAAAGCCTCTAAAACCACCTGCACCATGCCCATGAGCTTGACCACTGTTAAACATATTCTCAAAAAAATCTGAAAAATCATGCTCTTGCCCCGCTTGCCCAAAACCTCCAAAGCCTCTTTCATGACCTGGCGGAGATTGAAAAGATTGCCCATGATTATAATTAGAGCCTAATTGGTCATACTTAACACGGTTATCTTTATTACCTAAAACTTCATAAGCTTCATTTATTTCTTTAAATTTAGTTTCATTACCAGTTTTTTTATCTGGATGGTATTTTGCAGCTAACTTACGAAAAGCTTTTTTAATTTCTGCACCAGAGGTAGAGCGCTCAACCCCTAAAAGCTTATAATAATCTTTATAATCCATTTTTTTCTCTTTCTAAAATACTAGGGCACCTCTATTAAAATCTTAACTCTTCTTCTTCATCTATTTTTTCTGGATTATTTAATTGATCTCTTAACATCTTTTTAAAATTTAACTTATTTTGCACCGCTTCTGGCAAGTCTGTAAAAAGTAAAGTCTTTTTTTCTATTAAGGTATCTATTAAATCTTCAGCTATTCTGGCCATCCCTAAATCTAGTTCTAAAATAATATTTTGTACTGATTTTGTATTACTATTTTCTTGGCAGAAATCTTTAATCTCAGCATCAAAAATAGAAGCTTCTGTAAAATCATCTTGAGTAGATAAGCTTACCTCCATAATCTGATTATTTTCATTACGCTTTACATAAATCATTTAAATCTCCTAGTAATTCGGTTAACTTATCATTTTCTGAATAATCCACAGGGCAATCAATGATTGTTACTGTATTATCTTGTAAAGCATACTTTAAAGCAGGTAATAGTTCACTTGTTTTAGTAATTTTTATGCCTTTTGCACCAAAAGATTGTGCATATTTTACAAAATCTGGGTTATTAAAATCTATATTAGATGAACGCCCATAAGTTTTTTGTTGCTTCCAGTTAATTAAACCGTATTGGCTATCATTCCAAATTAAAATAACAAAAGGTATATTACACCTTAATGCAGTTTCAATTTCTTGAGAATTCATCATAAAGCCAGCATCACCGGTAACAGCAACTATTGCTTTATTAGGGAAAGCTAATTTTGCCCCAATTGCCCCTGGCACTGCTATACCCATGCTAGCAAAACCATTGGAAATAATACAGGTATTTGGTTTTTCAGATTTAAAAAACCGTGCCATCCACATCTTATGAGCACCTACATCACTAATAGCAATATCTTCATCTGCCATTGCCGTTCTTAAATCCCAAATTATCTTTTGTGGTTTTATAGGAAAGCTCACACTATTAGCATGTTTATTCATTTCTGCAATTGTTGCTATTCTAATTGGAAATACGCATGGATATTGTTCTTTTTTAATTAACTTTTCAGATAGTGCGGTTAAATTTCTACCTATATTACCAATAAGTTCTATGTCAGGGACATAGCTAGAATCTACTTCTGCAGCTTTAGTATCAATATGAATTAAATTCTGTTGTTGATTAGGATTCCATAAGTTTGGATGATATTCAACCATGTCAAAACCTACACATAAAACTAAATCTGCTTGTTTAAAACCACCATTTTCATAGTCACCTCTTTGTAGCCCGACGCTACCCATAGAAAGTGGATTTTTATAATGAGGAATTATACCTTTTGCCATAAAAGTATTTACTATAGGTATTTTGGTATATTCAGCAAAATCTTGTAATGCTTTAGAAGCTTTGGCACGTACCGCACCATTACCAACTAAAATAAGTGATTTTTTAGAACTTTTAATTAACATGGCAGCTTTATTAATTAAATTTGAATCTGCCAAGGTTAAATACGGCTTAACAACTTTAAGCGGTTTACATGCAATAGGCATTTGGGCAATATTTTCAGGGAAATCTATAAATGCTGCCCCAGGTTTTTCTGCTTGAGCTAACTTAAATGCTTTACGAATAACTTCTGCTATAGTTTCAGGCTCTAAAATTTGAATAGCATATTTAGAGATAGGTTTAAAAATACTTACCAAATCTAAAACTTGATGAGATTCTTTATGCATACGACTTGTGGCAGCTTGCCCTGCAATCGCTACTAAAGGAGCATTATCCATATTAGCATCAGCTACACCAGTTATTAAATTAGTAGCCCCAGGACCAAGAGTAGATAAGCACACCCCTGCTTTACCCGTTAATCTGCCATAAACATCAGCCATAAAGGCTGCTCCTTGTTCATGACGACAGGTAATGAATTTTATATTAGATTCTAATAGAGCATCCATGATATCTAGGTTTTCTTCGCCTGGAATACCAAATATATACTCAACTTGCTCATTTTCTAAGCATTTAACAAAAAGATGTGAAGAGTTCACTTAATTAAGGGGCCTATTAACAAGTATATCAACTAATTCCCATACTTTTTCACGGCTTCCTGCCAGAGTTGTATCAGTTAAATATTTACCATTAATAACTATAGCAGGTACACCACTTATATTATATTGGCTAGTTCTTATTTTAGCTTTTTGTACCATTTGATCTACTTTAAAGCTTTTAAACATTTTCTTATACGTTTTGCTATCTATGCCCATAGGTTCAACAAATTTTGCTAAAGATTCTATATCAAAGATAGATTTTTTATCTCTATGCATGGCATTAAAGTAAGGCATATGAAATTGTTTTTCAATACCTAAAGCAACTGCTGTGTAATAGACCCTTGCCATAAATACCCAATTAGGATTATTTAATACTGCCGGTAACCTTTCAAAGTTTACATCTGCGGGTTTAGTTTCTAGCCATTTATAGGCACTTGGCTCAAAACTAAAACAATGCGGGCAACCATAATAAAATATTTTAGTTACCTGTTTAGTATGCGGGGCAATAGAAAGCTGTTTGGGTAATTTTTTATAATGAATACCTTCAATAAAACCAAAACTATTATTAGCTTGAACATTACCAAGCAATAGCATGTAAGTAAAAAATATTACCAAGCTAGTTTTTAAAAAATGTATTTTCATATGGGAACCTCTAAAGACCTAAGTATGATTTAGGAAATAGTGCATTTTCCACCAAAAAAGAGGAGGATAGTACACTATTTGACGAGTTTTTTGGTGGAAAAGGTGCTGTTTTATGCGTTTCATAAATTGTGCTTAGGTTTTTAGAGCTGCCCATATACTATAAAGCCCCGTAAGAGTGTAAACCAGATAAGAAAACATTAACTCCTATAAAAGTAAAGGCCGTAATAAATAAGCCTGCTATTGCCCACCAACACATAGGAGCCCCACGCCAACCTTTCGACATCCTTATATGCAACCAACCTGCATAAGTTAACCATGTAATTAATGACCAAGACTCTTTAGGATCCCATGACCAATAACTACCCCATGCTTCAGAAGCCCAAAATGCACCTAATACGGTTGCAAGAGTAAAAAATGCAAAACCAATCGCAATTGCTCTATACATTATGTCATCCATTACATCATATGCGGGCATATTTTTAACGAAAAATGAGTTAGGGCTATGTTTAGCTACTTTTTCGGTAATTAAATAAGCAACACCAACCATTGCTGCAATCGCAAAGCCACCATAACCAATAAAATTAGCAGGCACATGTAGTTTCATCCAGAAACTTTGCAATGCTGGTACTAACGGTTGAATAACATAACCTTGTCTATCAAAAGTATACCAAAGTACAAATATTATCGCTGCAACAACTATCAGCATTACAAAGCCACCTAAAGCTCTTGTTTTAAATTTTTGTTCATAATAAAGATACATTAAAGCCGTTGCTATGATAAAGAGCATAAAAGCATCATAAAGATTAGTTATTGGAATACTACCATAGTAAAAATCAATCAGGTAAGACTCCCTCCACCTTACCATCATACCAACTAAACCAAAAAATGAACCTATCCATACAAAAGAGCTAGCAACTTTACCAATAAATTCTGATTTAGCAAAAATAAATGCAAAATATACAACTGTAGCTAAAATATAGAAAAAACACATCCACATAATTGCCGATTGGCTAGAAATTAAATAAACAAGCAAAAAGGCTTCTTCATTAGCTGATATTTGATTATCATAAAGAGCATAAATCCAAACAGCCAACATAGATACCGCACCAACACTATAGGTCAAATACTTAAAACTGGGCCAAAACCTACCAAACCATATCAAGATTATGGCATGGGCAATTAAAATACCAACCGTGTATCTGTCCATTAAATGGCCAACAAAGTGCCAAGCTAAAAAACTAACCACTAAAACAAAAGTTATCCATATCATTTCACCTATTGCAAATGGATGTTTTTTTACTTCATCCTCATAAGTATTATTAATTATTGTCATATTTTTACCTATTATTTATTGTTATCTTTTTATTTTACGGATATTTTATATTTTATTTTATCCATTAGTAATGCAAACTCTTTTTTAGTTTCAGGCATATCCTTAGTATCTTTACCTGCAATGGTTAAAGTTTTATTTTTGGTTGAGTAAGCTAACCAAACCCGTCTTTGGCGTATATAAAGCAAAAAGAATATACCTATTGTAAGTAAAGTGGCACCAAAAAACACTATATTTTTACCAGGTGATTTAGTTATCTGTAAACCAGTTGCTTCAATATGTTGAAAAGAAACTATTTCAAAATATAACGGAGGCCCATATTTTGATAACGCACTAATGGCAACAATAGCATCTTCAAACCATTGTTTATCAAAATCAGTTATACTAGTAATAGGCTTATCATAATCTATAATATTGTCATTTGTGTTTAACATTGATAGATATAGTTTTTGTAATGCTATACTTACTTGTTCAAGATAGTACGTTCTTACTACTTCTTGTTCATCTTTTGGTACATTTAATTCAACAAATTCACTAATCCCATCAAAACCTTTTTGTCTAAATAAAACTAATAATTGGCTTGATAAACGTATTTGTAATTCATGCGTACGCAGATCAACACTATCATGTCTAGGAGATGCATCTTGCAAAATTTGTACTGTTTCATTAGGGTTATTTATTAAAGCCAAAAACTCAAAAAATCTTTGTCTAGACTTGTTTTCATCGGCAGGAATAAATAAATAACGAAACTCTTCTGCAACAGCGGCTCTTATACCAGACATAAACATATAGCGACCATCATCTCGCGGAACAGGCATCAAAAAGTTCTCATACTCCCAAGCTCTTCCCTGTTCATTTCTAATTTTAAAAATCATACTAGGCCCGTTATTACGGTGAGAATTACCAGTTTTTAACTCCTTTTCTTCGGTATTTGGGACTATATTATATAGCCTAAAATCATTAAACTCTATATTAAACCTACCAGCAGGTGTTCTTAATGGCTCTACTCTATTAATCGCAGTATCTAATTGCAAAGGGTTGGGTATTGGGGCCAATAATGGATGCACTTTTAAGTTTAAAATAGTACCACCATCACCATAAGAAGATTGGAAAATAGCAAAGTCTTGGAAATATAAAGGTTCGTTTACCCTAATGGTTTGAAATATTGGCTCATCTAAATCAGGTGAGGTTAATATTAAATCTGTCTCATAACCTTTTGGCATGCCGCTTGCATAATAAAACTTCCTAAATGCTTCTACTTTTAAAGTAAAAGGTAACTTTTGTACTAAAAAACCCTTTTCAAAAGGTAAGAACAAAACATCTGTTGAATTACCTTCTGTTATACTCACCGAACCACGAAAAGAAAAGTTATCTTTACCTAGCCATGACTCTGCTGGTATTTCACTTAAAGGAATGCTGCGAATTTCTGCGACTAGGTCGCCAGTTAATTCTCGATATTTTAATAGTAAATTACTATCTAGCAATGCCCCAACACAAATAATTATTATAGATGCATGAGTAAATATATAACCAAGTCGATTCCAGCCACCTTTCATTCCAGCAATAACTACGCCATCATCTTTATGCTTAACCCTAGTTTTAAAACCTTCATTTGATAAAATTAATGAAGCTTTTTTAATATCAAGCTCTTCTAAAGATATTGTTTCTGAAAAAGGTTGATATTTATACATATTTATTGATAAGTTTTCTCCAAAACTTTTCATATCTTTAAGAAAGACTGGAGTATTTTTAGTTAAGCAAACTCCCGTAGATATTAACAAAAATATTAGAACTAAAACAAACCATAGTGCACCATAAACACTAAACAAGCCTAAAACACCAAACACTTCAGTCCAAAAAGGCCCGAATTTAAGAATATAGTCTTGAAAAGGTAAATTTTGCTGTAAGAATGTACCTATAACAGATGCTATTGCCAACATAATCAAGAAAGTTACAGCCAAGTTCATTGACCCCACAAAATTCATAAATATTTTAGGGGTAATCTTTAAAGTTGTGGCTGAAGATTTAACTTTTAGCCTTGGCTTAGCTATGGTTTTATTCATTGTTTTATTCATTTTAAAAAAAACTTATAAAAAAGAAATTAGTATACCGCAAATACCTGCATACGAGTATGAATTCATCAACATAATTGATGTTTCTATATAGAAATTTGTTATACTAGCAGACATATAATTTATAAAGAGACCTTTGCACGAGTTAGTCACGAGAGTAAAATGAGCTAGAATTTTGTAGATTTTAGTCAAAAAATAAGCTTTTTTAGTCAAAAAATAAGCTTAATAGCTAGCTATTGAGCGTTTTTTTGGCTGAAAATGCGTAATTATAGCCATTTTAATCCGTGAATAACTCGTGCAAAGGTCACAATAAAGGCAAAGTAAATGCAACACCCTCTTTATCAACAAGCCAGTTATTTAAAGTCTGCCCCTGACTTGTCTCATTGCCCTGATGATACAGGTTATGAAGTAGCTTTTGCAGGTCGCTCCAATGCAGGTAAATCTAGTGCATTAAATGTTATTACTTCACAAAAAGCTTTAGCTAGAACCAGTAAGACCCCAGGTAGAACCCAAATGCTAACTTTTTTTGAATGCAGTGCAAAGCATAAACTAGTTGATTTACCAGGCTATGGTTATGCAAAAGTAAATTTAAAAGTTAAAAAAGCATGGGAAATAGGTCTTGCCACCTACATTGAACAAAGGCAAGCACTAAAAGGTCTAATACTACTTATAGACTCTAGAATGCCCCCAACGCAAATAGATGTAACCATGTTAGACTGGACACTAAGCTTAAACTTACCAGTACATATTTTATTAACTAAAGCAGATAAACTTAAAAAAAACGCCGCCAAGTCTAGTTTACTTAATTTACAACAGCTGTTAAAAGATAATTATCCACATGCAAACGTACAATTATTTTCATCATTAAAAAAACAAGGTTTAGAGCAAATTTGGCAACAGCTAGATAGTTGGATGGAATATAAAAAAACAGATAAGCAATAACTCTACTAATCTGCAAAAATAAAGGCATAAAAATGGCACAATTTGTATACACAATGAACCGAGTCGGTAAGGTAGTACCACCATCTAAACATTTATTAAAAAACATTTCTTTATCATTTTTCCCTGGAGCAAAAATAGGCGTATTGGGCTTAAATGGTTCTGGTAAATCTACCTTATTAAAAATAATGGCTGGTTTAGATACCGATATTATTGGCGAGGCTAGAGCTCAACCAGGTATTAAAATTGGTTATTTGGCGCAAGAACCACAATTAGATGAAAGTAAAAATGTAAAAGAAAATATAGAAGAAGCAGTAGCTGATGTTAAAAACGCTCTTACAGAGCTAGATGCTATTTATGCAGCTTACGCAGAACCCGATGCTGACTTTGATAAATTAGCAAAAAAACAAGCCCAAATTGAAGATCTTATTCAAACAATGGACGGGCATAATTTAGATAGAACTTTAGAAATAGCCGCCGACTCTTTAAGAATTCCGCCGTGGGATGCCAAGATTGCCAACCTATCTGGTGGTGAAAAAAGACGAGTAGCTCTTTGTAAGTTATTGTTAGAAAAACCAGACATGTTATTGTTAGATGAACCTACCAACCATTTAGATGCAGAATCTATTGCTTGGTTAGAAAGATTTTTATTAGACTTTAAAGGCACAGTGGTTGCAATTACTCACGACAGGTACTTTTTAGATAATGTCGCTCAATGGATTTTAGAATTAGATCGTGGGCAAGGCATACCTTATGAGGGCAACTATACCTCGTGGCTAGAACAAAAAGAACAACGCTTACGCACAGAATCTAAACAAGAAGTTGCTCGCATGAAAACTATTCAAAGTGAATTAGAATGGGTAAGAAGCAATGCAAAAGGCAGGCATGCTAAATCTAAGTCTAGGCTAGCAAAGTTTGCAGAACTAAGTAGCCAAGAAAACCAAAAGCGCAATGAAACCAAAGAAATATTTATCCCTGTTTCACAAAGATTAGGTGAAAAAGTAATTGAAGTTAAAAATTTAACTAAAAACTTTGCTGACAAACTATTAATTGAAAACCTATCTTTCAACCTACCACAAGGTGGAATTGTGGGCATAATTGGGGCAAATGGAGCAGGTAAATCTACTCTCTTTAAAATACTTACAGGGCAAGAAAAGCCAACCTCTGGCAGTATAGAGTTTGGCGAAACGGTACAGTTATCTTATGTTGACCAAAGCCGTGACTCTTTAAATGATAATAAATCTGTTTATGATGAAATATCAGCAGGTAATGAAAATTTTTCTGTAGGAAATATAGAAATTAATTCTAGAGCTTATGTTGGCAGGTTTAATTTTAAAGGCACTGACCAACAAAAACTAATTAGCCAATTGTCTGGAGGCGAAAGAAACCGTGTACACCTAGCCAAAACCTTAAAAAGTGGTGGTAATTTATTATTATTAGATGAACCTACCAATGATTTAGATGTAGAAACCCTAAGAGCTTTAGAAGAAGCTTTACTAGATTTTGCAGGCTGTGCGGTAGTTATTTCGCATGACAGATGGTTTTTAGATAGAATTGCCACCCATATGCTAGCATTTGAAGGTAATTCACATGTTGAATGGTTTGAAGGTAATTTTTCAGATTATGAAGCTGACTTTAAAAAACGCAAAGGGGCTGATGCTGCACAACCGCGCAGGATTAAATATAAAAAGCCTATTCATTAAAAAGTAGGCATTATTGCTATAAACTGAATATTGCAACAATACCTAGAGTGCCACTACTCAACCGTTACTGATTTTGCTAAATTACGTGGCTGATCTACATCTGTACCTTTAATTAACGCAACATGATAACTTAATAACTGCAAAGCTATATTAAAAGTTATAGGTGCCGTTATTCTACCTACGTTGGTAGTGGTTTTTATTACTGTAAAATCCTTTTCAGAACTAATATTAGATTTTTCATCTTCAAACACTAACATTTGCCCGCCACGGGCATTTACTTCTTGTAAATTAGATTTTAGTTTTTCTATTAAATCATTCATAGGGGCTATAGCAATTACTGGTATTTGGTCATCTATCAAAGCTAAAGGCCCATGTTTAAGCTCTCCTGCTGGATAGGCTTCAGCATGAATGTAACTGATTTCTTTTAATTTTAACGCACCTTCCATAGCTATTGGGTACATAGTGCCTCTACCTAAAAATAAAGCATTAGTCTTATCAGCAAAAGTTTTAGATACTTCTTTTATAGTGTCTTCATGCTGTAGTGCTTTGGCAATAAGGTTTGGTAATTTTAATAAACCTTGGGCGATAAGAGCTTCGCCGTTGGGTACTAACCTGTCTTGCACCTTACCAATTGCTGTCATTAATAGTGCTAAGGCAACTAGCTGAGTAGTAAATGCTTTAGTTGATGCTACACCTATCTCTTGCCCTGCTTTAGTTAAAAAAACTAAATCAGACTCTCTAGTTAAACTAGATTCTGCTACATTACAAATTGATAATGTAATTATATTTTTATTAAGCCCTTTAATTTTTTGTAAAGCGGCTAGTGTATCTGCGGTTTCTCCAGATTGGCTTATAGTCACAAAAAGAGTATTATCAAGCATAACAGGGTTGCGATACCTATATTCACTAGCCACTTCTACTTGGCACATCATACCAATAATATCTTCAAACCAGTATTTTGCTACAAGTGCTGCATGGTAACTTGTTCCACAAGCTATAATTTGTACTTGATTAATGTTTTCAAAAATTTGTTGTGCATTTACTCCAAAAGCAGATACTAATATTTGTTGGTTAACAACTCTACCTTCTAAACAATTAATTACCGCTTGTGGTTGTTCAAAAATTTCTTTATGCATGTAATGGCGGTGTTCACCTAACTCTATTGCACTATCTACAAGGGTTGATTGTTTAACCTGCCTAGTAACTAAAGCTCCACTATCATCAAAAATTTCTAATTTATCTCTTTGAATTTTAGCAATATCACCCTCTTCTAAAAAAATAAAACTTCGCGTGACAGGTAATAAAGCAGCAACATCTGAGGCAATAAAATATTCTCCAATACCTACACCTATAACTAAAGGGCTACCTTTACGTGCGGCTATTAATACCCCTGGTGCATCTACACATATCACTCCTAAAGCATAAGCACCTTTAAAGTTGGTAATGGCTTTAGTTACCGCTGTTAACAAATCACTATTATTTTTTTCTAATTGATCATCAATAGCATGGACTATTACTTCAGTATCTGTTTCAGAAGTAAACTTATAACCTTGGGTAATTTGAACTTTTTTAAGGTCTTGGTAATTTTCAATAATACCATTATGCACTACCGCTACACGATTATTACAAACATGTGGATGAGCATTATTTTCAGCGACAACTCCATGAGTTGCCCATCTAGTATGAGCAATACCGACATTTCCTGCAAAATCAGCATTTGAACTTGATATTTTTTTAGCTAGTTGTTTTATTTTACCTAAAGATCTTTGGCGTTGTAACTTCATACCTACATTATTACTTAATAAAGCAATACCTGAAGAATCGTAACCTCTATATTCAAGCCTACGCAAACCTTCTAATAAAATAGGCACTAGATTTCTTTCTGCAACTCCACCAACAATTCCGCACATAAAAACAATTCCTTTAAAATAAGTTAACGCAATTATACTAATAATTGTCTTTTACATGAAATTATAAACGAGAAAAAATGAATGGTCTTTAATTCAAAAAAATATATTCAACAAAAGAAGGTTTTGGCACACTACATGCTTAAAACATTCCTGTAAATTAAAGGAGCATGAAATGGATACGAATAATAACTCTAAACAAATAGGTAATAAATTTTTAGTCACCAAAACTGACCTAAAAGGCAATATAACCTATGCTAATACTTATTTTATACATATTTGTGGGCTTTCAGAGCAAGAACTAATTGGGCAACCACATAACATTATTCGCCACCCAGATATGCCAAAATTTGTATTTAAATTTATGTGGCAAGAATTAGTCGCTGGTAATGAATTTTGGGGTTATGTTAAAAACAAAACGCCCACAGGACATTATTGGGTACTGGCTCACGTCACACCAAATATTGATCAAAACAACAATAAAATAGGCTATCACTCTAATAGACGCCTTGCCTCACCATCAGCCATACAAACAGTAGAAAAACTATATACACAACTACGTAATGAAGAAGCAAAAGGTGGCATTGTGGCTGCCAAGTCTTATCTACATGACCTTTTAAATAAACAAGGAGTAACTTACAATGAGTTCGTCTTTTCAATTTAATCTTACTAACAAATCTTCTTTAGATAAGATCCAAATAGCCAATATAGTTGCAATTATCCTTTTTGCTACTACTTTAATATATAAACTAACAATACTAGGTGAATTTAATCTTGAAATGTTAGTATCTCTTATACAGTTTGCCATAGCTTGGATTATTTTTATTAATGTTTTAAAAATAAGGAAGTCATTATCTTTAATGGGCAGTGTCATTAAGCAGGCTGCCGATGGTAATGCCAATGAGCGCTTAGTGTTGTTTAAGGATAAAGGCGAAATTAAACAACTTGCTCTAAGTATCAATTCTTTGTTAAATCAAATTGAAGCATTTGTTATTGAAACTCAAAGCCCAATAGAAGCAGCTAGCAATAATAAATTTGATTTAAAAATAATAACAGAAGGCTTTAAAGGTACTTTTTTTACCGCTGCAACTAAAATACAAAAACCCTTAACTGCTATGGAAAGTAGCTATAATTTTAATAATAGAATAAAATTAAATAGTGATCTAAGTAAAATAGGTGGCGGCATTACCGATGGTTTACAAATAATTAAAACTGACTTAATTGATGTAGGCAACAATTCAACCCAAATTAGTAAAGCCAGTGAACAAACGGCAAAAGTTGCCAGTAAAAGTGTTAGTGATATTACCAAAGTTATTAATAGGGTTGAAAATTTAAAAAATGATATAGAAGAATCAAATGCTATAACTATAGAACTTGATGAAAAAGCAGAAAGCATTAATTCTGTTATTAATTTAATTAAAGAAATTACTGAACAAACCAATCTGCTAGCTCTAAATGCAGCCATAGAAGCCGCTAGGGCTGGCGAACATGGCAGAGGATTTGCGGTAGTTGCTGATGAAGTTAGAATACTAGCCCATAAAACTCAACAAGCAGCTAATGAGGTTACTACCTCTATTAATGAATTACAAGCTAAAACTAAAACAACCTCTAAACAATCTAAAAAAATGGCAGCTACCGCTGAAGATGTAAATTTATTTATTGGTGCATTTAGTAAAACACTAACAGAAGTTAATGTTAATGCTCAAAAAACTAATGACTATGCCTTAATAATAGATGGCTCAATTATGATTGCTTTAACCAAAATCAACCATATAATCTTTAAAAATGTAGCCTATTCTAATATTACACATGGCGAGCTAAAAAATAAATTAGACAAACATACAGAATGTGAATTTGGCAAAATGATCTATGCTAAAAATGATGCCATCGGCTTACATAAAATGCCAAGTTTTACTGAATTAGAAGAACCATACCGCATCTTACATGAAAAGATTAACTTTATTATGGACATAATAAAAGACACGAATAAGGAAGATGTTTCTAAAAAATTAGTTATAAATAGTGAAACAATATTAAAAAATCTTAATTTGGCAGAAAATAATAGTAGTATTTTGTTTGGGTTACTTAATGACTTAAAGCATGAATTTATAGATAGTGTGCAGAACAAGTCAGCTAGTAAAAATTAATAACAAGCCCT
>CAZJWQ010000023.1:0-1999 GCA_964549645.1 uncultured Piscirickettsiaceae bacterium
ACATTACAACTACATTAATAAGCTATAATTATAGTTTACTCTTAAATTTAAACCAAAAGGCATTAAAAATGGCTCGTGTTACCGTAGAAGACTGCTTAAGTCAAGTTGAAAATCGTTTTGAATTAGTTATTTTAACTGCTAAAAGAGCTCGCCAAATATCCAATGGAGCAGAACCTACTTTAGAATGGGACAATGATAAACCAACAGTTATGGCTTTGCGTGAATTAGCGGCAAATACTATTGATAAAGATGTAGTTATGTCAGACCAAGACACTCCTCCTTTTTTCGGCTAAAAACAAAAATTATCCCCATGGACTCTGCCACCCCTCTCTCAATTGACAACCTCAGACAAAAAACTGCTCTTTATCTTGATGAGGAGCAAGTTAAATATATTATATATGCTTTTGAATTTGCGAAAAAAGCCCACCAAGGGCAAACTCGTAAAGCAGGTGGTGATTATATTTGGCACCCAGTTGCGGTAGCAGAAATTTTAGCTGATATTCAGCTAGACAAAGAAAGCATTATTGCCGCCCTATTGCATGATGTCGTTGAAGATACTCGTTACACCAAAAGTGATTTAGAACTTAAATTTGGTGACAGTATTGCTACAATAGTTGATGGGGTAACCAAACTAGGTAAGCTTGAGTTTGATAACCCACAAGAGGCTCAAGCAGAAAATTTTCGTAAAATGATAATGGCAATGGCTAAAGACATTAGAGTTATTTTAATAAAACTTGCCGATCGTTTACATAATATGCGTACATTAGGGGTAATGCGTTTAGACAAACAACGTAGAATTGCTAAAGAAACTTTGGGTATTTATGCACCTATTGCGGCACGTTTAGGCATTAATGCTATTAGAATTGAATTAGAAGACCTTGGCTTTAAAGCTATGTACCCATATCGACATGCTGTACTTGAGCTAGCAGTTAAAAAAGCTAAGGGCAATCGTAATGAAATAGTTAATAAAATAATTGGCACTCTTAGTCATCGCTTAAAAGAAGAAAATATACCTGCACAAGTTCTAGGTAGAGAAAAACATCTGTACAGCCTTTATAAGAAAATGAAATATAAAAAGCTTAGTTTTGATGACATTTTAGATATTTTTGCTTTTAGGCTTGTGGTTAATTCTGCCGATGAATGCTATAGAAGTCTAGGAGCTTTGCACTCATTATACAAACCCTTCCCTGGAAGATTTAAAGACTATATTGCCATTCCCAAACCAAATGGTTATCAATCATTACACACAGTTTTATTTGGTTCTTTTGGTGCTTATATTGAGGTGCAAATACGTACCAAGGAAATGCATGAAGTATCAGAGCATGGTATAGCTGCACATTGGGTTTATAAAAACAACTCTAATGAGCAAGAAAAAGCTCCTTCTCCTGTTGAACTAAGAGCTCAAGAATGGGTTAAAAACTTATTAGAAATACAACAAAGTGCTGGTAACTCACTTGAGTTTTTAGAAAGTGTAAAAATTGATTTATTCCCTAGCGTAATTTATTTATTTACCCCTATTGGCGACATTGTTACCTTACCAATAGGAGCAACAGCTATAGATTTTGCCTATACAGTACATACTAATGTAGGGCATTGTGCTATAGGTTGTAAAATTGATAAAAAACTAATGCCCCTTAGAAGTAAGTTAGAATCTGGGCAAACCATTGAAATTATACGTAATAAAGATAAACAACCTAACCCTTCTTGGCTACAGTTTGCAACAACTGGTAAAGCACGTTCACAAATTAGAGCATTTTTAAAAGCTCAACAAAATGACTCTGCCATAAAACTTGGTAAAATTTTATTAAAAAAATATTTATCGAGTTATGATGTTAAATATAGTACTTTAAGCAAAGAAAATAAAAAAGATTTAACCCAAAAATTAAATACTAATTCATGGCAAGAGTTATTAAATGATATAGGCCACGGTAAACGCTTTGCTAATTTAGTGGCTAAACAAATTTATGATCTAGTTTTAGGAACTAACAACATACCTCTT
>CAZJWQ010000023.1:2099-12800 GCA_964549645.1 uncultured Piscirickettsiaceae bacterium
CAATTGCTATATCTGGAACCGAAGGTATGGTAGTTAACTATGCCGTTTGTTGCTATCCTATTGCAGGGGATGACATTATGGGGTTTATTAGCATGGAAAAAGGCTTAGTAATTCATCGTCAAGAATGTAGTAATGTAAAAAGTTTTAAAAATAACCCTGAAAAATGGCTAGATGTTCATTGGAATAAAGACACTGCAAAAACGTTTAATGTAGAGCTACAAATTGAAGTAAAAAATGCTAGGGGCGTATTGGCGACTATTGCGGCTAAAATTTCTAGTTTAAAGGCTGATATTGATAAAATTCGTTCAGAAGATAAAGATGAGTCTTATAGTTTAATTAATGTAGTTATTAAAGTAAATTCAAGAAAACATTTAGCCGATATTATTAGAAATTTACGTAATATGAATATAGTAGATAAATTGCACAGAACTTAAACCTAGATACCACATCAAATTATTGGTGTAGTATTTAAGTTAAAACTTTTCTATTTGCTTTTCTAAATCTTCAACTTCGTGGTCAGTACTTTTATTAGTATCATTGTTAGCTTTTTGTATTTTATCGTCATCGTCATCATCGTACTCGTCGTCCATAAAAATACTAACGGCTGTTCCATCTAAGTCATCAAAATGACCATTTTTTGCCATCCATATAAACACTATTACTACTAAAAAACCAAAAAAAAGCATTAGAGGTATTAGCATAAAAATCACTTCCATTGCAAAAGACCTCCCTTCCTAGTTAAAAAATTATTTTAAAAAGTTTTTATTAAATTCTTCTGCTCTTTTTTCAAAGGCTTTTTTAGAATAAAAACTTTTTATTCTTGCTGCATTACCAATAACTATTAAACTGCTAATAGGCATAGTTATGGCGGCTATCAGCGGTGTCATCATTGCTGCCATCGCTAAGGGTACAAAAGTAATATTATAAATTAAACTACTGACCATATTTTGTTTAATTGTTTTTAAAGTTCTAGCAGACAGGTCAATTGCTGTATCAACAGACATTAATTTATTACTTAAAATAACTATATCGGCAGTATCCATAGATACCTCTGTACCTGAACCTAGTGCAAAAGAAATATCGGCTTGAGCCAAGGCAGGGGCATCATTAATACCATCCCCAATCATCGCAATATAATTACCTGTAGATTGTAATTTTTTAATTATATCATATTTATCTTGCGGTAATACTTCGGCAATAACTTCTATATCTCCACCATTAGCTAAGAGCTGTTTAGCTACTGCTTGGGCAACTAGTTTTTTATCGCCACTAAGTATAGTTATTTTTTTACCTCTTTGTTGCAATCTAGTAACAAGCTCTATTGCATCTTCTCGCAATTCATCTTCTAAAAAGAAAACAGCTACCACAATATTATCTATAGCAACCCAAACTGCTGTTTGGGCTAGTTTAGCATTTTTATTAGCCAGTTCTTCTAAATGCTTAGGGATTATCACTCCTAATGTTGTAAGCCATAATGCAGTACCTATTTGGTATTGTTGGTCAAATAAAACTGCCTCTACCCCCTTGCCTGGTAAGTTCTTAAAATAATTGACTTGAGACTTTATTTTATGATCTGCATGCGGTTGTAAGTCTTCACATAACGCTTTAGCAAGACTATGCTCTGAATTTGATTCTATAGCATGCACTGCATTTAAAGTGGCTTGTTTTTTACTTTCATCGATTATTTTATAGCTAATTAATACCATTTGTCCTTTAGTAAGAGTGCCAGTTTTATCAAATACAAAATGTTCTACCTTGTCTAAGGTTTCTAATACAACTCCATTTTTAATTAAAATACCATTAGCCGCAGAAACACCTGATGCAACAGCTACAGCCATTGGTGTTGCTAAACCTAATGCACAAGGGCAGGTTATAATTAACACGGAAGTAGCGGCTATCATAGCTGTTTCTAAATCTGCTGCTAATACCCAGTATGCAAAACTAAGTGCTGCTAAAACTAGTACTACAGACATAAACCAAGGCATAATTTTTTCAGTAGTACATTGGATTTTAGTTTTGGACATTTGTGCATTTTCAACCATTCTAACAATTTTACCTAAAGAAGTATTTTGTAAAATAGCCGATACTTCAACAGTTAAAACTCCGTCTATATTATGAGTTCCTGCTAATATTTTTGAGCCTGGGTTTTTAATTACTTCTAAAGACTCACCACTCATCATTGATTCATTAACATTACCTCTACCTTCAATTACTTCTCCATCAACTGGTATTTTGTCGCCAGGCTTAATGATTATAAGGTCACCGCTAACTAGCTTCCTAACTGGTACTATTTTTTCACCAGTGGCAGTTTTTTGCCTGGCAACTCTAACTTGTAATTGCATTAATCTTTTGGTGGAATCTACTGCTTTATTAGTATAAATAGCTTCAAGATAACGACCTATAAGCAATAAAAACACAAAATCAATCATGGTATCAAAATAAACTTCTCCTGCATGGTCTGGATAAACAGTCACCCAAACAGAATAAAAGTAGGTGGTTAGTATCCCTAAAGAAATTGAAACGTCCATGCCTACTGTTTTAGCTTTTAAAGACTTATAAGAACCCTTAAAAAAAGGTTTTGCAGAGTAAACAAGAACGGTTGTAGCTAGAAAAAATGCAACCCAATGGAAATATTGACGAAACATTTCATCCTCAGCAGCCCCTGCATATAGAGCAATTGAAATCCACATTACATTCATCATTGCAAAACCTGCATAGGCGAAACGAAATAATAAATCTCTATTGGCTTTACGGAAAGCTCTTTCACTAACTGTTGCGTCGTAGGGGGTCGCATCATAGCCAATTTTATTTAAGCTGATAACTATTTCAGAAAGCTTTACTTTTTCGTTATCCCAGCGTATTTTAATTTGTTTATTAGTAAAATTTACTTTTGCTAATTGTATGTTTGGGTTTTTGGCGAGAGTATATTCAATTAACCAAATACATGCAGCACAGTGAATTGCTTCAGACATAAGAGTTATTTCACGAACTTCAGATAGTTCGCTTACAAATTGGGATTGTACTTCATCATAATCTAGGAAATTAATATTGGTGTTAGGAGGTGGCGGTGGGTAGATGCGTTCTCCATCTATAATCCGTTTATAAAAACTTTGCATACCTGATTCATAAATTACTTCACAAACTCCTGCACAACCATGGCAACAAAATTTTTGTTCTGTATTTTTAATTGCAAGTAGTACTAACTCTTTATCGACAATACTTTGACCACAATGAAAACAAGGATTATCGGCCAATTAGTAACTCTCTTCTTTTACCATAATAGACCTACCTGAGTTAAATACTTTGCCGTCTTTAACTACTTCCATAATTAAATCATACTTACCTTTTAATGGTAAATTTATTTCAGCTGTATATACACCAACCTGATAAGTTCTTGTGAAATTTAATTCTCCATCATGCTGCTTACCTGATGGCCTGAAAAAATAAAGTACTGCAGAATCAACATAAAAAGGCACATTATATTTATCAGTTATTGTTAAAGTTAAATTTTGGCTTTTATTTTGTTCTATTGTAGTTATAGGCAAATCCATTTGCCAGCCTAGCTCATCCATATAACGTCGTTTAGCTATAATCTCCCCCATTTTATTGCCTTTGGCATAAAAGTCACCTACGGTTAAACTAGGTGCTGTTACTATTGCCATAGCAACCATAAAAAAATTTACGGTAACTACCAATACTAAAATCCCTACCCATCCAATGACAAATGGATTCTTCCATGCAACATTCCACTCTTTAGGTTGCTTCTTTTTAGGAATTACTATTTTAGTTGGCGACATCTACTTTCTCCTTAAGCAATTTAACGTCTTTTGGGTGCGATAAAATTATTATTACTTGCTGCAAAATTATTTTCATTATTTAAATCTTGAACTGAAATATTAATAGGAAACAATGTTTCGGTTAAGATTTGTCTTGGCATTCTTACAAATACTGTTGCATTACCTGTTTCTCCAGGCGGTATTCTCATAAGCCTATTAACCCTAAAGGTTAATTTCTCATGCCCCGTAACGCTAGCTTCTACCAACATCATTACATCAGTTTTATTAATTACTCTTACATAAAATTTATTACGGATATCCCCATTCGACATAATAACATGTAAAGGAGCACGCTCTTGCATTACTTTTAAGTCAATGGGAGCCATTTGGGTTATACCCCAAACAATAATACCTGCTGCCATAGTCATGATACTAGTATAAACAATAACTCTTGGTCTTTTTAAAAAGGCTACTGTTTTTTTACCAGCAAATTCATCAAGAGATGCATAACGAATTAAACCCTTAGGTTTTTTTATTTTTACCATTACTGAATCACAAGCATCTATACAAAGACCACAAGTAATACAGCCAAATTGCTGGCCCTTACGTATATCAACCCCAGTTGGGCAAACTGCTACACATAAATTACAGTCTATACAATCACCTAAATCTGGAACTTGTTCATCTTTTTGTACTCTTTTAATACGCCCTCTTGGCTCTCCTCTTTCAAGATCATAGGTAGGCACAAGGGTTTCTGTGTCTAGCATTGCTCCTTGAATACGCGCATAAGGACAAAAACCCATGCAAGTTTGCTCTCGTAAAACCCCTGCAAACAAAGTGGTTAAGCCACCTAACACAAGAATAATGGTAGTTTCTGTTGTTGTCCATTCAAATAAAAACAATCTGTACCATAAATCAATTACAGGGGTAAAATATGCTACAAAAGTAAAGCCAGTCATAAAACCAATAAATAACCAAATAATCCATTTAGGTATTTTTAGTTTTATTTTAGCAACAGACCAAGGTTCTTTATCTAGTTTCATTCTCTTATTAGGAGAACCTTCAATTTTTTCCTCTACCCAAGTAAAAACATCTTGCCAAACTGTTTGAAAACAGGCATAACCGCACCAGGCTCTACCAGCAATAGCGGTAACTGCTGCTAAAGCCAGTGATGCAAACAACAACAACATTGCTAACACCCAAATATCTTGCGTTAATAGTGTTAAGTTAAAAATATGAAATTTACGATCTGCTATGTCAAACAATAAGGCCTGACGCCCATCCCAATAAATATATGGGGCAAGAAAAAATAACGACCAAGACATTACAATAATTGTTTTAGCTTTTCTAAAAATACCGCCCATACGCTTAGCATGAACAGTACCCCCTGTATGTAATGGTAAAAGTTCTACGCCAATATTTTGTAAATTTTTATTAGAGGTATCCATTGCCTCAAGCATAGAGCCTGTTTGCAAATTATCTCTATAAGCGTCTTTATTCATTATAATATGCTCTCATCATATTCCAATAAAATTTTAAACTACTTCAACAACAGTAATTAAAGAGACACTGAATAACTGATTGAAATTCTGCGGTACTTTAAGTTTATAAAGCAATAAAAAAGGAGTTACCCTCCCTTTTTTTAATATCACCTTAATCCATGTTAGTTACTCAGAGCTGCCGCCTTAGAAGCCCCTTAATTAGATGCTTTATTTTCAACTATTTCTTGCGTATCTTCATCCTCATCTTCATCCTTTTCTTCCATTGCTCTAAAAATTTTTAGAGAAAATCCAACAAAGGACAGCGCTGTAAATAAAAGAGCGGCTAAAGTAACCCAAAGAACAGTGTCGCTATTTAATTCATTCATTATAATTCTCCTTAAGCTCTATAAAGTTATTGCCCACCACCTAACTGGTGTACATATACAGCTAGTCGTTTAATGTTAACTTCGGCGTCTGGTAAACGCTCATGAAAACCTGGCATAACCGCTCGTTGTGTTTTAGGTAAATATCTACCATCTACTTTAACATTAACCCCATAAGCTAATACATTCCATACTGTTTCTCTATCAGATTTAAATCTCCATATATGATCAGCAAGATTGGCAGCACCTGTAGGCCCTATAGGAGTGCCTAACGGACCATGACAAGCCATGCACATGCCTTTATCATAAGCAGCTCTACCTAATGCAAATTCAGGATTGTCTCCATCTCCAGTTGTTAGAGCAAACATATAATCAGTAAGATGCTCTATATCTTCGTCTGTTAAATTACCTAATAAACCTCTTGCTGGCATACTGCCTACTCTTCCTTGAGCAATAGACACTTTTATTGAATTAACATCACCACCAAACAACCAGTCATCATCAGCTAACACAGGGAAGTTCGATATGCCTTGCCCTAAAGCACCATGGCAAGCCATACAGTAATCACCAAATAGCATTCTTGATGTTTTTATTACATAGGCAGTTAGATCTTCATCTCTTAAAATTTCTTCTACAGATAAAGTTGCTAATTTTTCTTCTTCTTCGGCAAAGTTTCTGGCACGCCAGTCTCTAAGAACCTGAAAGTCTTCATGATATTCTTGTATTTGCGTCCAACCACCCACCCCCTTGGTATGGGAATCAATTAAAGGTAGTGCTGGGTAGTAGATTACATAAAAAATAAGAACCAGAATACTCGCATAAAAAGATAACATCCACCACAGTGGTGGTGGATTATCTAACTCACGAAGATCGTCGTCCCAAATATGACCAGTGTTACCTTCATCTGGCCAAGGGTTATGGATATCTGACATAATTTATTCTCCTCAGAAAATTTTAACTTAATTTAGATAGGTTAGTAGAAGCTTTAATACTACTACTCATCATCTAACATTTTATATTTTTGTTTTTCCATCTCTTCACGCTTACTTGGGCGCAAGGCTAAATAAAAAGTTATAGCCATGCCAAGAAAAACCCCTACGGTGATAGACAACCCAACCCAATCATGAGTTGTCATAGCAGCCCAATCAGTTTCAAAATATGAACCCATAACTCTTTCTCCTATAACTATTCTCTATACGCTCTACTGTCATCTAATTTAACCATGGTACCAAGCACTTGCATATAGGCAATCATAGCTTCCATTTCGGTATAACCAGCAATAGCATAATTGGCATTATCTATTTCATCATCGGTATAAGGCACACCAATCATTCGCATAACCTCTAAACGTCTTGACATATCTCTTTTCAAACCAAATATTTCAATGGAGACCAGGTTATCTGCTAACCAAGGATAAGCTGGCATAATGGAACCAGGCACAACATCTTGCGGACGCATGAAGTGTAGATGATGCCATTCATCTGAATATTTACCACCAACTCTTGCTAGATCTGGACCGGTTCTTTTTGAACCCCATTTCATCGGGAAATCGTACATAGATTCGGTAGCTAAAGAAAAATGCCCATAACGTTCACGCTCATCACGAAACGGTCTAATCATTTGTGAGTGGCAAGCATAACAACCTTCCCTAATGTATAAATCACGACCAGCAAGCTCTAAAGGAGTATAAGGCCTAACACCATCACCGGGCTTCCAGTCACCTATCACCCAAACACCATGAGCATTTTGCCTGTATAAGACCTTATCTGAAACAAGCCTTCCGTCTTCATCTAAAGTAAATGTACGCTCCCAAACTAACTCTGGAAATCTTTCATTTCTAACATTACCAAATTCATCGGTTGTTTCAGTAAAATCTACTGCTGACTGTAGATAAAACAAAGGAACTATTTGCACAATACCCGCTAAAGAAATAACTAAAGCTGTTGCCATAAACAGCCCAAAAATATTCTGCTCAAAGCGTTCTTGTAAATTTTTTGGCTTATGATCTTCTGACATGAGTATACCCCTCAACTCATTATTTATTTTCACCTACAGCTTGTTTTAAATTTAAAACAAGCTGTAGCCCTTTTAATCTATTAATTAAGCCATTTGAGCAGCTAGCTCTTTTGCTTGTTGTTTGTTTCTAGATCTCACTCTAACCAGTGTCACAGTTATATTGTATAGCATAAGCACTGTCCCTGCGAAGAACAAGAACCCACCTACAGTACGCATTACATAGTAAGGATGCATTGCTATTGATGATTCAACGAAAGTATAAGCTAAAGTACCGTAATCGTTATAAGCTCTCCACATAAGACCTTGCATTATACCTGAAATCCACATAGCTACTATATAGAAAGCAGTACCTATAGTAGCTAACCAAAAGTGAGTATTAATCAACTTCATGGAATACATTTCTGTACTCCACAATTTCATTACCATATGATAAATAGCTCCTATGGAAACCATCGCTACCCAACCTAACGCCCCTGCGTGTACATGCCCAATCGTCCAGTCAGTATAGTGAGATAAAGCATTAACTGTTTTAGTTGACATTACTGGCCCTTCAAAGGTTGCCATTGCATAGAAAGCTAAAGACAATATTAAGAAGCGAAGAATATAATCAGTGCGTAGCCTATCCCAAGCCCCTGACAAGGTAAGAATTCCATTTAACGCTCCACCCCATGATGGAATAATCATCGCTAAAGATATAGCCGCACCCAATGACCCTGTCCAATCTGGTAATGCTGTATATTGCAAATGGTGAGCACCCAACCAAACATAACCAAACATTAATGCCCAAAAATGTATTACCGACAAGCGATATGAGTAAATAGGACGCTGAGCTTGTTTAGGCACAAAATAGTACATAATCGCTAAAAAGCCCGCCGTTAAGAAGAATCCTACCGCATTATGCCCCCACCACCATTGAATCATTGCACCCTGCACGCCACCAAATATAGGATAAGACTGGAACCATGAGACGGGAATAGCTAAACCATTTACTACGTAAAGATAAGTTACTGCTATCATCATACCCATAAAGAAAAAGTTTGACACATATACAAATGGATATTTTTCTCTATTTCTAGAAGCGATGGTCATCATGAAGTTAATGGTATACATTACCCACACTATAGATATAACTATAGCTAAAGGCCATTCTTGCTCATGATACTCTTTACCTGTTGTAATACCTAAGCCAATTGCAAGAACTACTAATAATAACGCAATCGTATATAAAATAGTTGTTACCCATGCCAAACCATTGCTCCACAAGCGTCTTCCATTGGTTCTTTGCACTGTGTAGTAGGCAGTTGCCATAAGTGTCATACCACCAAACGCAAATATCACGATATTGGTATGTATAACTCTTAACCTACCAAAAGTAATGTACGGTATATCAAAGTTAAGCACAGGCCACGCTAGCTGTGCCGCAGCAAACGTACCAACAAAAGTACCTAACACTAAAAAAATGACTGCACCAATGAGTAAATACTTAACCACTCCATCATCATATTGTGGTTTTGCTGTTGTATTCATATTAATTGAACCCCTCAATTTTCTATTTAATTTTATGCTTTATTCGCATTATTTTTAATTTATTTAAAAAAACAATAATGTTTCTCAATAATGTATGGCTCGATTATACACAATAACCAATAAACTATTGAGGAACATTTAAAACAAACTTAACTTAAATCAAGTAAACCCTAACTTTTAACTATTAATTTTGTAAGCCTTTAAAACTCTCATTGTTTAATAAGCTACCGTGTATTATGACAGATAAATATTATTTATTCATGCCAGATAAAGCAAAATATTTTTATGACTTGTTATTAGTTTTTACTTAATAGTCTCTTGAGACTTAGATTAATACAGTTTCATGAATATGGTTAGGTTATAATAAGCACATTTTAAATATACTATTAAATCCTTATTCCCAATTATAAATAAGGGTTAGAGTTAAAGGTTTAAACTGTTATGCGTAAAGCCACAATAAAACGTAATACTTTAGAGACACAAGTTGAAGTAACTATTAATTTAGATGGAACAGGTAAGGCAGAATTTAACACAGGAGTGCCTTTTTTAGAACATATGTTAGAGCAAATTGCCCGTCATGGTCTAATTGATTTAACTATTAATGCCAATGGTGATACTCATATTGATGACCATCACACCGTAGAAGATATAGGCATTTCAATTGGTATGGCTCTAAATAAAGCTATTGGTGATAAAAAAGGCATTACTCGTTATGGGCATAGCTATGTACCTTTAGATGAAGCCTTGTCTAGGGCAGTAATAGACTTATCTGGGCGCGCAGGGTTAGTTTTTAATGCTAAATTTACTAAAGGTAATATTGGTAGCTTTGATACAGAGTTAGTAGCTGAGTTTTTTCATGGTTTTGTTAATCATTCACAAACTACTTTACACATAGATTGTTTACGTGGTGAAAACTCTCATCATCAAGTAGAAACAATATTTAAGGCATTTGGTAGAGCTTTAAGAATGGCGATAAGCACAGACGCCAAAATGCTCGGGCAACTACCTTCTACTAAAGGTGCTTTATGAGCAAATTAGTAGTGGTAGTTGATTATGGCATGGGTAATTTACGCTCTGTGTCAAAAGCAGCTATGCATGTTGCAAATAATAACTCAAAAATATTAATATCTAATAAACCTGAAGACATTCGCAATGCTGATGCAATCATTTTCCCTGGGCAAGGGGCTGCCAAGGCTTGTATGCAGGCTTTAAATAATACTGGCATGGTGCACGCTCTTAAAGACGCAACTACAGAAAAACCTTTTTTAGGTATTTGTATGGGCTTACAAGTGCTAATGGATACTAGTGAAGAAAATGGTGGCGTTGATTGTTTAGGCATTTTACAAGGCTCTGTACAAAAATTTGCTTTAGAGCGCTTGCCCGAGCTAAAAGTACCACACATGGGCTGGAATAAGATAAACCATACAATTGACCACCCTTTATGGCATAACATAGACCAAGACGAACGCTTTTATTTTGTGCATAGCTATTATGTTGTACCTAAAGATAAAACAATAA
>CAZJWQ010000023.1:12900-14115 GCA_964549645.1 uncultured Piscirickettsiaceae bacterium
GAACGCTTTTATTTTGTGCATAGCTATTATGTTGTACCTAAAGATAAAACAATAATAGCAGGCACAACAACACACGGGCAAAAATTTACTGCGGCAATTGCAAAAAATAATTTATTTGCTATACAAGCTCACCCTGAAAAAAGTGCTACTGCTGGGCTACAACTACTAAAAAACTTTATAAACTGGAACGGAAAATAAATGTTACTAATACCTGCAATAGATTTAAAAGACGGCAAATGCGTAAGGCTTAGACAAGGCGTAATGGAAGATGCAACCGTTTTTTCTGGCGATATAGTTGCCATGGCAAAACGCTGGGTTGAGCAAGGTGCAAGGCGATTACATATGGTAGATTTAAACGGTGCTTTTGCAGGCAAACCAATTAACCATGATGCAGTATTACAAGTATGTAACGCTTACCCAGACTTACCAATTCAAATTGGTGGCGGCATTCGTGATTTACAAACTATAGAATCTTACCTTAGTGCTGGCATAAGTTATTGTATTATTGGCACACAAGCGGTACATAACCCACAATTTGTAGCAGACGCTTGCAAAGAATTCCCTGGTAAAATCATGGTTGGGCTTGATGCTAAAGATGGCATGGTTGCTATAAATGGTTGGGCAGAAGTAACTGACTATAATGTGATAGAGCTAGGAAAGCAATTTGCAGATGATGGAATAGAAGCGATTATTTATACAGATATTGGCAGAGATGGCATGATGCAAGGGGTAAATATTGAGGCCACTCAAGAACTGGCAAAAGCTTTACCTATACCAATAATTGCCTCTGGTGGCATTACTAATTTAGATGACATTCATAATTTAGCAAAAATTGCAAGTGATGGTGTTACAGCTGCTATTACTGGTAGAGCTATATATGAAGGGACTCTTGATTTTAAGCAAGGGCAATTATTATCTGATAAGTTAGCTTAGTTATTAAGGAAGCTCTAAACCTCAAATATAAAAACTAAATACCTTATTTTGCTTTTCTGGTTTGAGGGCTAAAGCAAATAATAGAGCTTGATACTTAAGCTCTAAATGCCTATAAATCAGGTTTTAAATAAAGAAATTTGTTCATTTAACCCCTTAGCACTTTCTTCTAATTCAACTGCAAGCTCCGTTGACTTATGAGTTTCTTGCATTGATTTAGATACTAAGGCGTCTATTGACTTTATACTTGCACTAACTTTAGACATATCCTGTGCCTGTTTATTT
>CAZJWQ010000024.1:0-9890 GCA_964549645.1 uncultured Piscirickettsiaceae bacterium
TTTATTTTAAACATTGCCTACCCTTTTGTTATGATAAACCCTAATCTCTGAATAGGGATTGGATATATTAGTGCCAGCCCTTGTTTGCTAGGCGTTTGCAAAAAATCTTAGCTTCACCCAAAGGTTAAGCGGGCATTTTTTGCGAATGCGTAGCGAATAAGGGCTGGTGCTAGATGCCAATTCTCTATTTAGGGATTAGGGATAGATTCTAGTGTAACAAAATAGAGTAAAAAACAGAGTAAAATTATGGCAATTACCGACTGGCATGAAAATGATCGCCCTCGTGAAAAACTTATTAAATTTGGTGAAAAAAGCCTGTCGGATGCTGAATTACTAGCTATTTTTTTACGCGTAGGGGTTAAGGGTAAAAGTGCGGTTGAGCTTGCACAAGACTTACTTAATTATTTTGGCGACCTGCATAGTTTATTAAACGCTAATGAAACAGAGTTTTGCCAAGCTAAAGGGCTAGGGCAAGCTAAATATGTGCAATTAAGGGCGGTGTTAGAAATATCACAACGTCATTTTGAAGCAGGGTTAACTAAAGGCAACGCAATGGAAAGCCCTGAGCAAGTAGCTAGGTATTTAGCCACCCAAATAGGCAACCAACAAAGGGAAATTTTTGGCATGTTGTTGTTAGACCAACAACACAAGTTAATCAAATTTGAAGCTCTTTTTACTGGTACTATTAACCAAGCTAGTGTACATAACAGGGAAATAATTAAGGTGGTATTAGAGCAAAATGCAACCGCAGTAATACTAGCCCACAACCACCCTTCTGGCGACCCTAGTGCTAGTGATGCAGATATAACCTTAACCAATAATTTAATTAAAACCTTGCAAGTAATAGATGTTAATTGCCTTGACCATATAATTATTGGTGATAATGGACGATGGCTTTCTTTTGTACAAGCAGGGTTATGTTTTAAATGATTAAAAAACTGATGTCATTTTTAGTAGTTTTTAGTTGGGTTTGGCTATCTTTAATCCTTTCTTTAGGCATTGCATGGCACGCTTTAGCTAAGGTAGATTTTGGCTATGTATTGTGGTACGAACATGGCGGTATAAAAGAAACTATAGACGAATTTGCCCCACAAAATAAACATAAACAAGATTTTGCTTTGGCAGGTAAACAACAACATTTAGCCGCTTTTGGAGCAATAGTAGATTCTATTCAAAACCACGGACAAGGTTTAGACAAAATAAGTTATCAAGTAAATGGCACAACCCACCAGTTATTACATAATGCTGAAATAATTCATTTACAAGATGTTGCTAATTTGATTGATTGGTTAAATAAGTTTTTAATTTATGCTTTTATAATTTGGTTAATTATTTTAATTTACCGATTAAAAATATCAGCACCCTTTAGTAAAAAACAAGCTTTTTGGTCTATATTTACAGGCTTTTCTTTAATTTTGTTACCTATTATAATTTTTGGACCTACTAAAGTTTTTTATCAATTGCATATTTGGGTGTTCCCTAAAGATAACCAGTGGTTTTTTTATTATCAAGACTCTTTAATGAGCACCATGATGAAAGCACCAGACTTATTTGGCTTTATTGCCCTGTCTTTATTACTAACTACTTTGATAATATATACAGTAGCTTTAATTATTTTAAAAAAACTTTACAAAAAACCATCAATTAACTTGCATTAACACACAAATTTATGGATAATTCCCGTTCTTATTTTTTAGTAAAAATATTTTAATATTACCTAGATCCTGTAAGTGATTGTGCATATATGGCGTAAGATATTGATTTGTAGAGCAATTTTCATTCGAGTGGAATACTTATTGATATTCCCGAAGAATTAAAATTTGCTATACGAATTAATAGCTTACGCTATATGTGTGCAAGCACTTGCAGGATTTAGGTATTAATCTTGAGAGGATAAAGAAATGCCAAAGATATGCCAAGTAACAGGCAAAAAGCCTGTCTCCGGTAACAATGTTTCCCACTCTAATCGAAAAACTCGTCGTCGTTTTTTACCTAACCTACAAAACCATCGTTTTTGGGTTGAAGGTGAAAAGCGCTTTGTTAGACTACGCTTAACTACAGCTGGTATGCGTATTATTGATAAAAACGGAATTGAGTCAGTGCTTGCGGATATCCGCGCACGTGGTGAGAAGGTTTAAGGAGCTTAATTATGCGCGAAAAAATCAAACTACAATCTACAGAAAGCCCTTATTTTTATACAACTGATAAAAATAAACGCAGTATGGCTGGTAAATTTGAAATAAAAAAATATGATCCTGTATTACGTAAACACGTCATGTTTAAAGAAGCAAAAATTAAATAAATATTTTTGTATCAGGTTATGAACCAATAAAAATAGTTCCTAAACCTGCACAAAGATAGATTGTTTATTGCCTTAATTCGTAACTTTTAAAAGTTACGAATTCTTTTCTTACTTCAATATCTTAAATCATCTGCTTTTTCACTGATTCAATCATTCATACTTAGCTTAAAACTAGCCCCCTAATCCCCGAGTAGAGATTGGATATATAGTGCTAGCCCTTGTTTGCTAGGCGTTTGCAAAAAATCTTAGCTTCACCCATTAGGTTAAGCGGGCATTTTTTGTAAATGCCTAGCGAATAAGGGTTGGTGCTAGATGCCAATTCTCTATTCGGGGATTAGGGTGAACAGTTTTCGTGTGAACAGTTTTCGATGGACAAAAACATAATAACCTACTAAAATAGTATGGATTAAATTATATAGAAAAAAACCATGTCAGAAGCAATAGAATACAATACAGAATATGAAGAAATAAACGATCTTTTAACTAGTAAAAGTGATGCTTATAAAGAAGGTTTTTTTACCAAAACTACCGTAAACACTTTTGCCAAAGGCTTAAATGAAGATGTTGTTAGAGCTATTTCTGCTAAGAAAAATGAGCCGCAATGGATGTTAGATTTTCGTTTAAACGCATTTAAACATTGGTTAACTTTAGAAGAACCACATTGGGCAAAACTAAACTATGATGCCTTAGACTATCAAGATTTTAGTTATTATTCTGCACCTGAATGCCCTTCTTGTGAAACAGGAGACAATGAGCTAGAGATATCTGAAATTAATGATGAAATTGCCAAAGCCTTTGCTTCTTTAGGTGTACCTGTTGCAGGCAATGATGATGCTAAAAACCCTAATATTGCGGTTGATGCCATTTTTGATTCTGTATCTGTATCTACCACTAATCGTGAAGATTTAGCTAAACTTGGTATTATATTTTGTTCTTTTTCTGAGGCTGTACATGAATACCCAGAGCTGGTAAAAAAATATTTAGGCACTGTCGTTCGTTATGATGATAATTTTTTTGCTAGTTTAAATTCTGCAGTAGCATCTGACGGTACTTTTGTTTATATACCAGAAAATGTACGTTGCCCAATGGATTTATCTACATACTTTAGAATTAATGAAGCAAAAACAGGGCAGTTTGAAAGAACTATAGTGATTGCCGAAAAAGGCAGTTATGTAAGTTATTTAGAAGGCTGTTCAGCCCCTGCAAGAGATACCTATCAACTACATGCAGCAGTTGTAGAAGTTATTGTGCATGAGGATGCTCAAGTAAAATATTCAACTGTACAAAATTGGTACCCAGGCGATAAAGACAACAAAGGTGGAATTTTAAACTTTGTAACCAAGCGTGGTATTTGCCAAGGTAAAAATTCTAAATTATCATGGACACAAGCAGAAACAGGTTCGGCAATCACTTGGAAATACCCATCTTGTATTTTACTTGGCGATAATTCGGTTGGTGAGTTTTATTCAGTAGCCCTAACCAATAATCACCAACAAGCCGACACTGGCACCAAAATGATTCATATTGGTAAAAATACTAGTAGCACAATTATAGCTAAAGGCTTATCGGCGGGGGTTTCTCAAAACACTTACCGTGGTTTAGTAAAAATATTACCATCAGCTGAAAATGCTCGTAATTTTACGCAGTGTGATTCTATGCTCATTGGCGATAAATGCGGGGCTCATACTTTCCCATATATTGAAGTGCAAAATGCTACTGCAAGAATGGAGCATGAGGCAACCACATCAAGAATTGGCGAAGACCAATTGTTTTACTGCAAACAGCGTGGCATTAGTGAAGAAAATGCCATCTCTATGATTGTAAACGGTTTTTGCAAAGATGTATTTAAAGAATTACCTTTAGAATTTGCACAAGAAGCAGAAGAATTATTAGCGATAAGCCTAGAAGGCTCGGTAGGATAAAAATCGGGAGGAGAAAAACATATGTTATTAGATGTACAAAATATTCACGCTCATGTAGCTGAAGAAGAAGATAAACAAATTTTAAAAGGTTTAAGCCTACAAATAAAAGCAGGTGAAGTGCATGCTATCATGGGGCCTAATGGTGCTGGTAAAAGCACACTTTCTAGTGTTATCTCTGGTCGAGAAGACTATGATGTTTCACAAGGCTCTATGTCTTTTAATGGTGAAGATTTACTAGATATGGACCCAGAAGACAGAGCTAGAAAAGGTGTTTTCTTAGCTTTTCAATATCCTGTTGAAATACCTGGGGTTAGTAATAAACTGTTTATGCAAACTGCACTAAATGCTATTCGTGAAGAACAGGGTTTAGATGCGTTAGACATGTTTGATTTTGATGAATATGCACAAGCAAAAATTGAAATGTTAGATATGCGTAAAGATTTACTAGATAGGTCAGTAAATGTTGGTTTTTCTGGTGGTGAAAAAAAACGTAATGATATTTTTCAAATGGCCTTATTAGAGCCTAAGTTATGTATTTTAGATGAAACTGATTCAGGTTTAGATATTGATGCCATGAAAGTAGTAGCAAATGGCGTTAATTCACTACGAAATAATGAACGTGGCTTTATTATAATAACTCATTACCAACGCTTACTTAACTATATAAAACCAGATTTTGTACATGTTTTATATAATGGTCAAATAATAAAATCAGCAGGCTTTGAATTAGCCCAAGAGTTAGAAAAGAATGGCTATGATCAAATTATTGCCGATTTTAATGCAGGAAAAAATAAATGAGCGTAGTAAACACATCTGATTTAGATGTAATTAATCACTATGTAAAAAGTTTTGAAGCATCTAAGTTTGCTGATAATAAAGTAAGATTAAATGCCAAGCAGGCATTACTTGATAAAGGATTGCCAACTAAAAAAGATGAACAGTGGCAGTATACCCCTTTAAATAGTTGGGCAAATATACGGTTTACTCAAACGTTTGAGCAAACAACAGCTGGTGAAGTATCTTATGATGATGTATTGCCTTTTTTACCTAGTTTTAATACTTTCAAATTAATATTTATTGACGGCGTATTTAATAAAGGTTTATCTGCTGATTTAAACAACGCTCAAGCTGGTTGCATAATTAATTTAGATGCTAAAAATATATTATTACCAACTTCTACCGATACATTTCAAGCTTTATTTGCCTTAAATTCTAATTTAACTATTGATATAACTATAAAAGAAAAAGTAATTATAGAAAACCCAATTCATATAATTCAAGTTACGACTCAACAAAGTATGGATGCTATTGGGGTTAAGTTAAATTTAGAAACTTCTGCACAGTGCCAATTAATTCAGCAACAAATATCTTTAAATGGTGCGGTTAAGTTTAATAATGGCTATTGTGCAATAAACTTAGCAAAAAATGCGTTGTGCCAACAATATATTGTGCAAAACCTAACTAAAGAAAGTTTTTACTTTAATAACCAAGACATTAACCAAGCTAGCAATTCAATTTTTAAAACCCATTATATTAATTTAGGTAGCCTAGTTGCGAGAAACAATAATGTAGTTAATTTTAATGGTGAACATTGTGAATCGTATCAAAGCTCTATTGTTTTAGCAGATGGCAAACAAATTGCCGACTCCAGAACAGTTACTAATCACCTACAACCACATTGTAATAGCTATCAACTACATAAGTTTGTATTAGATGACTATGCTCAAGGCATTTTCAATGGTATGATTTTTGTAGCACAAGACGCACAAAAAACTGACGGTTTAATGGACAATAAAAACTTATTACTATCCAATACCGCTAAAATGTTTACCAAACCACAGCTAGAAATATATGCCGATGACGTACTTTGTTCACACGGCTGTACATCTGGTCAAATAGATGAAAACCAACTATTTTATTGCCAAGCCCGTGGTATTCGTAAAGAAGATGCATTAGATTTAATAACCCAAGCATTTGTGTTAGAGCCTTTAGATTCAATTAACAATCAACCAATAAAAAAATGGCTAGAAGTTCTAATAAATAAAGAGTTAGATAATGGTTGATTTTGAAAAAATAAGGAGTCAATTCCCAGCACTACAGCAATCAGAAAATGGGCATCCACTAGTTTATTTAGATAGTGGTGCAACTTCGCAAAAACCACAAGTAGTTATAGATGCCATAACTAAATACTATCAGTTAGAAAATGCCAATGTACACCGTGGGGTTTATGGGCTAAGCCAAAGAGCTACCGAGGCCTATGAAAGAACTAGAGAAAAAACTCGTCAATTTATAAAAGCCTACTCAACTAAAGAAATTATTTTTACTAGTGGAGCAACAGAAGCAATTAATTTAGTAGCCAGTAGCTGGGGTAAAGCTAACCTATCAAAAGGTGATGAAATTATTATCACCGAAATGGAGCACCATTCAAACATAGTGCCTTGGCAAATTTTAAGAGATGAACTAGGCATAATATTATCTATTTTAAAAATAAATGACCAAGGAGAAATTTCTATAGCTGATTTTACAGCTATGCTATCTAAAAAAACAAAGCTTGTTGCCATAACTCACATGTCTAATGCTCTTGGCAGTATTAATCCTGTAAAAGAAATGACTAAACTAGCCCATGAAATGGGGGCAAAAGTTTTAGTAGATGGCGCACAAGCCGTGCCACACTTAACGGTTAACGTACAAGACATTAACTGTGATTTTTATGTTTTTTCTGCCCACAAAATGTATGGGCCTACAGGTATTGGGGTTTTATATGGTAAACAAGCTATTTTAGAGAGTATGCCACCATACCAGGCTGGTGGCGACATGATTTACTCTGTAACTTTTGAAAAAACTGAATATAACGTTTTACCTTATAAGTTTGAAGCAGGTACACCAAATATATCAGCAACTATTGGTTTAGGGGTAGCAATTGATTTTATACAGTCTATAGGGTTAGGTGAAATCTCCAAGCATGAACAAAAATTACTAAAATATGCTACTAAAGAATTATCTAAAATTACAGGTTTAACCATAATAGGGCAAGCTCAAAATAAAGGTGGGGTGATTTCTTTTGTAATAGATGGCGTACATCCACATGATATGGCAACATTTATAGACCAAGATGGCATAGCAATAAGAGCAAGCCACCATTGTGCCATGCCAGTAATGCAAAAGTTTAAAGTATCATCAACTATGCGTGCTTCATTTGGTATTTATAATAATTTTGCTGATATAGATAAATTAATTGTAGCCCTTAATGAAGCTTTACCAATAATGCGTGACTAAACCAACTAAAAATATATCTAATATATAGTATGATATGTTAAGGAAACACTTAACAACCGCCAATTGTTTTTTACTGGCTAAAATGCACGTCAAGTTTCGTTAAATGCGACGCAATAGCTAGCTATTACGACGCATTTAACGAAACTTGACGCACATTTTTTCTCAGTAAAAATTCAATCGCGGTTATTAAGTGCTTCCTTAAAAATAATTAACAAAGAAATTATATGAAAGATTATATTAGCAATATACATTTTGTAGGTATTGGTGGGGTTGGTATGGCAGGCATTGCTGAGGTTTGCTTAAGCCTTGGTTATGTTGTAACTGGTTCTGACATTAATTTAAACCCTACTATTACACGCCTTCAATCTTTAGGGGCTATTATTCAAATAGGACATAATGCTAAACACGTTACAAATAGCGGAGTAGTAGTTGTGTCCACCGCGATTAATGCTGATAACGAAGAAGTTAATTATGCACGAGAACATCGCATACCCATAATCCCACGAGCCGCCATGTTAGCTGAATTAATGCGAATGCAATTTGGTATAGCTATTGCAGGCACACATGGAAAAACCACCACCACTAGTTTAACTGCTGCTATGTTAACCGAAGATGGTTTAGATCCGACATTTGTGATCGGTGGAAAATTAAAGCAAGCAGGTGTTAATGCGCGTTTAGGCTCTAGTAAATATTTAGTAGCTGAAGCAGATGAATCTGATGCTTCATTTTTACACCTTTCACCAATGATGTCGGTTATAACTAATATTGATAAAGACCATATGGAAACCTACCAAGGTGACTATCAAAACTTAGAAAATACCTTTATAGAATTTATTCATAGATTACCTTTTTACGGTACAGCAATTGTATGTATTGACGATATGAATATACAAAACATGCTACCTAAATTATCACGTAAAATTTTTACCTATGGTCTTTCTACACAAGCAGATGTTAAAGCATACGACATTGTGGTGAACGGCTTAACTATGCGATTTATGGTAAAAGCATTTGACCTTGAACCTTTTGCCATAACTCTAGCCCTACCTGGAGAACACAATGTTTTAAATTCTTTAGCCGCCATAACTGTAGCATTAGAACTAGACGTTAAAATTACTAGTATTCAAAAATCTCTAGCAAATTTTGGTGGTATAGGCAGAAGGTTTGAAGTGTTTGAAAATATCACAATTAGTGATAAAAAAATAACCCTTGTCGATGATTATGGACATCATCCTGCCGAGCTAGAGGCTACTTTAAAAACTGCTAAAAATTCTTTCCCAAATAAGCGTATCGTATTAATTTTTCAGCCACATAGATACAGTAGAACCAGAGACTTATTTGATGATTTTGTGCAGACTCTACAAATGCCAGATTTATTAATACTTACCGAAACTTATTCTGCTGGAGAAAAATCCTTAATAGGCTTTGATTCAAAATCATTATTGCAATCGTTACGAATGTTGGGCAAAACAGCAACTATTCATGTTGAAAATTTGACCGATTTAGATGCTCTTACCAATAATATTTTACTAGATGATGACATAGTATTGGTTATGGGTGCTGGAGATATTGGTCAAGTAGCTAAAAGGTGGAGCGAGCTTAGTGATTAATTATGACAACTTACTTGCCATAGCTAAAAATTATTCTAGCAAAAAAATTGGTAAAGTTGCTATTTTAATGGGAGGGATTGCCGCAGAGCGAGAGGTTTCTTTAAATAGTGGGCAAGCAGTTTTTAATGCATTAAAAAATAAACAAGTAGATGTAACTTTAGTAGACATTACCAACATTGAACAATTAATGGCTTTAAAAGGTCAGTTTGATAGAACTTTTAATGTTATGCATGGTAGATGGGGGGAAGACGGGGGGGTACAAGCCATTTTAAGTGCTATTAATATGCCTTATGTTGGCAGCAACCTAGCCGCTTGTGCTTTATCTATGGACAAACTAAGAACTAAATTATTATGGCAAGGGCTAGGCTTATCTACACCTGAATTTATTCTAGTTTCAAAATTACAACCATTTATTGCCAAAGATTATACTATGGGGTTTCCGGTCATAGTTAAACCTGTTAGAGAAGGTTCTAGTATTGGCATGAAAAAAGCTAATAACATGCTTGAATTAACGCATGCTATTGATTTCGCTAAACAATATGATGCAGAAATACTGGTAGAAAAGTGGATTACAGGCAGAGAATTTACTTGTAGTATTATCAACAATACGGTTTTGCCACTTATAGAACTACAAACAACCCATGACTTTTATGACTTTGATGCCAAATATAAAACTAGCGATACTACTTATATTTGTGAGGCAGATTTAAATTTAGCTCTTCAAGATACAATAAAAAAACTATCTATGCTCGCCTTTAATGGAGTGGGAGCAAAAGACTG
>CAZJWQ010000024.1:9990-13531 GCA_964549645.1 uncultured Piscirickettsiaceae bacterium
ATACAATAAAAAAACTATCTATGCTCGCCTTTAATGGAGTGGGAGCAAAAGACTGGGCAAGGGTTGATTTAATGTTAGATGAAAATAATAAACCATGGCTAATTGAATTAAATTCAGTACCAGGTATGACAAAACACAGCTTAATGCCTATGGCGGCAAAACAGGCAGGCTTATCATTTGATAATTTGGTTGTGCTATTAACAAGCTTATCTATAGGCGATTAAAGGCTAAACTATGGCTAATATTGCACGGCTATTTTTACTTGGAATTGTTTTTTTATTAATTATTGCAATGATAGCTTGGGTCATTTTTTCTCCCGATCGAGTATTACAAAAATATTCATTAAAAACAACTTTAAAACAAGTAAAAGAAGAGCAAATTGAAACAATTATTAAACCCTATATAGGCAGTTCTTTTTGGCGTTTAGACATTAAAAACATTCACACTAACTTAGTTAAACTTGATTGGGTTTATCAAGCTCAAGTTAGTAGACAATGGCCCAATTCTTTAGATATAAAATTAGTAGAACAAGTTCCTATAGCTAGATGGGGAGAAAAAGCTTTAATCAGCCAATATGGAAAAATATTTTATCCACCTAATATTAATTATTTTACTGAATATGTACAATTAACAGGCAATAGCTTAGACCCACAAAAACTATTAGAAAAACTATTAACTTTTCAAAATGAATTTAATAAATTAGACTGGGTAATTAACCATCTTGAAAAAAGAATAGATAACATTTGGGTAATTAATTTTACTTCAGGAAACAAAATTATTGTTGCTGAAAAAAACTGGCATAAACAAATAAGCCGTTTTATGCGATCTTACCCACAAATTAAAACAGATATAAGAAGTCAAGCACAAGCCTATGATTTAAGGTATAGTAATGGTTTCGTCTTGCAAGTTATTATAGAATAAGCAACCTGTAAGATTCTCTTATAGTCTAATTTATAGTGGGCTGTAAAATAAGATAAAACTCAAACATTTCACATTTTTTATTTAGTGATTTGGGTACACTTAAGGTATTAAAAAACATGGCAAAAAGGCAAAAACCTTTAAATTCTAATATTGTAGTAGGTTTAGATATTGGTACCTCAAAAATTGCTGCTATTATCGGTAAAATAAAGCACGATGGTATTATTGAAATTATTGGCATAGGCACACACCCTTCTAAAGGTTTAAAAAAAGGGGTGGTTGTTAATATAGATGCAACGGTAGAATCTATTCAGCACGCCATAGATAGTGCTGAACGCATGTCAGGTATTAAAGTAACTTCTGTATCAGTAGGTATTGCTGGCAGTCACATTAATAGTTTTAATTCTAATGGCATGGTTGCTATTAGCAATCAAGAAGTTCAAGAAGAAGACGTGCAAAGAGTTATTGACGCAGCTCAAACTCTTGCCATACCCAGTGACCAAGAAGTTTTACATATATTGCCTCAAGAATTCATGATAGACAACCAAGGTGGCATTCGTGAACCAATAGGCATGTCAGGTGTGCGTTTAGAAGCTAGAGTGCACATGGTAACTGGCTCTGTTAGTGCCGCACAAAATATAACCAAATGTGTTGAACGGTGCGATCTAAAAGTTAATTCTTTAATTTTAGAGCAACTTGCATCATCAGAAGCTGTATTATCAGAAGATGAAAAAGAATTAGGTGTATGTTTAGTAGATATAGGTGGTGGCACAACAGATATAGCAGTTTTTCAAAATGGTGCTATCAGGCATACCGCAGTCATTCCTGTTGCAGGAGACCAAGTTACTAATGACATAGCAGTTGCCTTACGCACCCCAACAGCTGCTGCCGAGCAAATTAAACGCGAATATGCCTGTGCATTACCGCAATTAGTTTTAACCGATGAAGAAATTGAAGTAGCATCGGTTGGAGATAGGCCCTCAAGGTGTCTATCTCGCCAAACCCTAGTTGAAGTTATAGAGCCAAGATATGAAGAATTATTTCAGCTTATTCAAGCAGAATTAAGACGTGCAAATTTTGAAGATAAAATTGCAGCTGGTATAGTATTAACAGGAGGTAGCTCTCTTGTAGAAGGAGCTGTCGAATTAGCAGAAGAAGTTTTTCATATACCAGTAAGGTTAGGAATCCCTGTAGATGTAGTTGGTTTAAAAGATGAAGTAACTAGCCCAGCATTTGCTACAACGGTAGGTTTACTTAATTATGCAAGGCAACATAGTTCTTATATCCCTGTTCCAGAAGACTATAAAGATAAATCTGCATTAAATAAAACGTCAATTATTTTAAAAATGAAAAATTGGTTTAAAAACAGTTTTTAACTTTAAGGATCATCTGTGCAACAAAAAACAATAGCTAATACTATAAAAGCAAAAGGTGTTGGTTTACATACAGGAAAGGAGGCTACTTTAATTTTAAGGCCTGCCCCTGAAAATACAGGGGTTATTTTCCGTCGTATTGACTTAGACCCAGTCGTTGAATTTATTATTTCGCCAGAAATTGTGCAAGAAACTGTATTATGCACAACAATTATACAAAAAATAAATGGTGTAAATGTCAAAATAGCTACCATTGAACATTTAATGTCAGCATTAGCAGGTGTTGGTATTGATAATATTTTTGTCGATATTAATGCTGGAGAAGTTCCTATCATGGATGGCAGTGCTGCTCATTTTATTTTTTTATTACAATCGGCAGGCATAAAAACTCAAAATACATTAAAGACCTTTCTCAGAATCTTAAAGCCTATTACAGTAACTAATGATAAAGGGGGCATGGCGTCCTTTAAACCTTATGAAGGATTTAGATTAACCTTTTCTATTGATTTTGCCCACCCTGCTTTTGATAATACTGCTAAAGAATTAACCCTAAATTTCTCTTCAACCTCTTATTTTAAAGAAGTTAGCAGAGCAAGAACTTTCGGATTTATTGAAGATATAGAAAAATTGCGAACTAATAATTTAGGCTTAGGAGCCGGCTTGCATAATGCAATAGGTTTAGATGATAGTGGAGTGATAAATAAAGAAGGGCTACGCAATAAAGATGAATTTGTTCGCCATAAAATATTAGATGCCATTGGAGATTTATTTATGGCTGGGCATGCCTTAGTAGGAGAATTCATAGCCCATAAATCAGGGCATGCTTTAAATAATCAACTTCTTAGAGCTTTAATGGCAAATAAATCAGCCTATGAAATTATAGACTATAAAGATACGCAACCACCTATTGAATATGATAGTAGTAAAATTTTATCTTCTTTATAGATTTTCTAAAAAACTTATTCATTCACTTCACCAAAGATATGTGTTCTATTACGACCGCTGTCTTTGGCAACATAAAGAGCCTGATCAGCTTTATAAACCATCTCTACTTCATCTGTTGCTTGTTGTTCTGGGTAAGACGCTAAACCTATGCTAATGGTTAATTTAATTTGCTGATCATTTTCGTAGATGACAGTATCCATAATTTGATGGCGAATTCTTTCACAAGCCTTATAAGCTTCTGCAGATGCCGCACCATGTAGAATCATTAAAAATTCTTCACCTCCATAACGTATAACTATATCGCC
>CAZJWQ010000025.1:0-13291 GCA_964549645.1 uncultured Piscirickettsiaceae bacterium
AAGTGGAATAAAAATAAATCTATATTTGGTCTTGACAAGTAGGGACACTATATTCCTTAAGACAGTATTTTAAATTTTAACACAAAAAAAAAGCCACTTATATAAGTGGCTTTTTTGTGTATCATTATGTTAGTCTCTCTTATCATTAAAAAATAACTTGGTAAGCCATGGTTAGTAAAAAAATAAAAACTTCTTATTTATGCACCGAATGTGGTGCTACATATAATCAATGGCAGGGGCAATGTAAAGCTTGCCAACAATGGAATGTTTTAAAAGAATTCAAAGTGCCTGCTAGTAATCTAAAAAAACAAACTGCAACTGGCTACTCTGGTGAAACCTTAAATAAAGTTTTTGCTATAAATGATATTGACCTAGCAGAAGTACCAAGAATTTACTCAAAACAACAAGAATTTGATCGTGTTTTGGGTGGTGGTATGGTGCCTGGTTCAGTGGTGCTTATTGGTGGTGATCCGGGGGTTGGTAAATCATCAATTCTATTACAAATATCTTGTGAGCTAAGTGAACAATATCCAGTTTTATATGTTACTGGTGAAGAATCTCTACAACAGGTTGCTATGCGTGCCACCAGAATGGATTTACCAGTTAATTCTATAAAGTTATTAGCCGAAACAGATGTTGAAGCAATTATTGTGGCAGCTAACCATGAAAAACCTAAAATAATGGTGATAGATTCTATCCAAACCATGCAACTAGCAGAAGTATCAGGAGCTGCAGGTGGGGTATCGCAAGTAAGAGAGTGTGCAGCATTTATAACAAGGTATGCCAAACAAAATAATGTAATGATATTTTTAGTAGGGCATGTTACTAAATCGGGAGAAGTAGCAGGGCCTAGAGTTTTAGAGCATATAGTTGATACAGTTATATTTTTATCAGGTAGTTCTGATAGCCGTTTTAGAACTTTAAGGGCGATAAAAAATAGGTTTGGAGCAGTTAATGAGTTAGGTGTTTTTGCTATGACTGATAAAGGGATGAAGCAAATAAAAAATCCTTCAGCAATTTTTTTATCACGAGGAAATGAAATATTTTCAGGGTCTGTAGTTATGGTAATTTGGGAAGGATCACGGCCATTATTGGTAGAAATACAAGCTTTAGTTGATGATTCCCCTTATGGTGCAGCTAAAAGAGTTACGGTAGGTTTAGATAATAATCGTATGGCAATGTTGTTAGCAGTATTGCATAGGCATGCAGGTGTGCAAGTTGCCGACCAAGATGTATATGTTAATGTAGTAGGTGGGGTAAAAGTTACTGAAACTAGTGCTGACTTAGCGGTATTGGCAGCAATAGTTTCTAGCCTGCATAATAAACCCTTAGCACAAGACTTAATAGTTTTTGGCGAAGTAGGTTTGTCTGGAGAAATAAGACCAGTTGTAAGTGGGCAAGAACGGTTATTTGAAGCAGTAAAACATGGCTTTAAAAAAGCTATAATTCCAATAGCTAATGTACCAAAAGGTGGTGTAGCAGGTATGGAAATTTATAGCGTAACTAACTTACAGCAAGCTTTAGATTTTTTGTAGTTAGATCTCTATTCGGAGATTATAGGGTAGACTGAGGTCTTTGCATAACTCTAACTGACCGTTATGGGTAAAAATATATTTACTGCAACCCCTGTTACTTCTTGTTGCTGGTTTAATATATTTTTTGCTTCAACAGTGCCTTTGTGGAAATTAGTTATTAATTTTACTATATGTAAACCCAAGCCCAAGTGGGTTTCTGAACTAGAGTTAGTTTCTCTTATTGATGTCATGCCATCAAATATGTTTTTTTCTAAACCTACTGGCAAAGATGCTCCATAATTACTTACAGTTAATTGCATTTTAGTATTATTTATTAAGTTAGCAGCAATTTTAATAGCACCTTTTTTATTATCAAAATCTTTAGCGTTACTGATTAATTTATCTAAAAGTTGCTCTATCATAAAACCATCACCAATTAAGGTAGTTTTTGTAGGCAAATCTATTAAATATTCTATTTTATGTTCTGTATTTATATCTTTGATGCTTTCTGCATAATGATTAAGCATTTTATCTACAAAAAAAGCTTCAGGGGTATACGAAGTTAAACTTTCTTCAATACTAGTTGCTTCAGATAGTGATGAAATAATCTGTTTTAATTGTTGTAGTGCATGCAGTGAATATTTAATTTGTTTGTGTTGGGAATCTTGTTCTAATAAGGTTAATGACGTTGATAGCCTATTTAAAGGATTGTGTAGTTCATGCCTTAGAGCTTTAGGTAGCTGCTTTAAATACCTTTCGTAGCTAGCTAGTTGGTTTAGCATGGTAAATATATGGTGTCTTAAGTCTGATATTTCATCTTGATAAAACCATGTTTTTTTAGCATCTAAAAAATTATTTTCATTTACCTTGCCTAGATTATCAAAAGTATTTTTTATGTCATAGTCTAATTTATAAATTCTTCTTGAAATAGACGCGGTATAGAAAAACACCGCTAAAAATACAAAAATAAATACCATGCCTCCTACACCAACCATTCTATAAAAATGATTTAGAGATGTTCCTAATAAGCTATCGGTAGACTCTTCTAAAATAACAGCCCCAATTAATTTATCATTTATTATAATTGGCGTAGCAGACATGAGTGAAATAGGTATATTATTTCTCATACGATATTGTTGGTAGGTATGACCTGCAATAGCTGCTTGTATTAAAACTTTTTCTGGGTGGCTACTTTGTGGATATAGGTAAGGGATAGAAAAAGGAAATATTCTTGATATAATTTGTATTAAAAAGAAACCTACTCTAGTAAAGTAATCACCATCAAATGACCTATCTTTAGTAGTTGTTTGCCCAACGGCATAGGTAATTTTACCTTTTTCATTTACTATCCATAAAATGGATCTTTCAAGGTTTATGTGGCTTAAGGGGTTATTGGTGCTACGTGATTTTATTTGTTTGGTTAAAAGCTCCGTTTTGTTTTCTAAGATAAAAGCTATATTAATAACAGTTTGTTTTTGCAGAGTTGCTTGGTTTTCTAATAATAACTTATGAAAGTCTATAGCAAATCTATAAGTTAGAATGGGTAATGTTAATAATAGTAATAGCAAAAATAAAAATCTTAATCTTATAGTAAATTTTATTTTATTAAATATACGACGAAAAGTAGCCATTATTATTTTTGCCAACTATAGCCGCGACCATATTCATTGTGAATTAAGTTAAAGCTAGAATCTACTTTTTTAAAGGCATTTCTAATGCGGCAAATATGGGTATTAATAGTATTTCTTTCAACTACTCCTTGGGTAGATTCTTGTAAAACCACATAGGTAACAACACCTTTTTCTCCTGTTAAAGCAAATTGTTTTAACATTTCAAATTCTGTTGCAGTTAAATCTAATTGCTTGTCTTTCCAATAAGCTTTAAATTCATTATTTGCTAAGGTTAAGTGCTTAATTTTTGATTGTTCGTGGGTTTTATTTCCAGAATTAGAGCCTGTAATTCTTAATAAGTTTTTTACTTTAGCGGTTAGTACGTGCAAACTAATTGGCTTAGGTAAATAATCAATAGCACCCAAAGCATGACCTGTGTAAATATCAAATTCAGACTGTCTTTCTGATAAAAATATCACAGGAACCGCTGTGTCAAAAGATAGTAAATGTTTGGCTATTTCAAAGCCTCCGTCAATCTCTTTACCTAATATAATATCTAAAATAATTAAGTCTGGTAACGTTATCTCAAAACTTGCTTCGGCAGATGCACGATCAGCAAAAGTATTTACTTTAAAACCTTGGTTTTTTAAGGCTGTAGCCAAGTTTTCTAATTGAATTAAATCGTCTTCAATAATGGTAATTGTATAATTGTTGTTTAACATAATTATTTTAAATTCTATTTTTTTGATTTGGATAGTATAACTATACCAAGCTATTTAATAAACTGAAAGCATAAAACGCGTATTTTCATACTAAATACAGTATTTTTTGGTAATTATTTTTGGCTGTTTAAACCCTAATCCCCAGATAGAGATTGGATATATAGTGCTAGCCCTTGTTTGCTAGGCGTTTGCAAAAAATCTTAGCTTGACCCATAGGTTAAGCGGGCATTTTTTGTGAATGCCTAGCGAATAAGGGCTGGTGCTAGATGCCAATTCTCTATCTGGGGATTAGGGTTAAATATTTAGGTAAATTTATTTAAGTGTTTTCTGGCACTAGAAGAACCTATATTCATAGCTTCTCTGTATTTAGCAATAGTTCTTCTAGCAACATAAATATTATTTTCTTCCAATAGTTCCATTATTTTATTATCACTTAAAGGTTTATTGGTGTTTTCATTGTAAATTAACTGTTTTATATGATATTTAATTGAAATAGCAGATTGCTCGCTACTGCCATATTTAGAAACAGAAGTCGAAAAGAAATACTTTAGCTCGAATGTTCCTCGTGGTGTTTGTATGTATTTTTGATTAGTTGCTCTAGAAATAGTTGATTCATGCATGTCTAAATGTTCTGCAACATCTGCTAAAACCATTGGTATCATTGCTTTATCACCTTCTTCAAAGAAGTTGGCTTGTTTTTTTATAATAAATAAACCAACTTTTAATAAGGTTTCTCCACGGCTTTTAATGCTAGTAATTAAACCTTTTGCTTCAACAAGTTGTTCTTTTATTTTTTTCGAATCTTTAGAAGACCCTAAATTAGCCGCTATATCTATATAGACAGAATTAATGGCTAAACGTGGAAAGGCTTTTTTATTTAATTCTAAATTAAAGCCTTGCGTAGTTCTGGATAACTTTAAATCGGGTATTATTATGTCGGTTTTATCTGCTGAAAAAACTCTACCTGGTCTAGGGTTTAAAGATTGTATTATTTGTATTACTTTTTGTAACTCTTCATCATTTAATAAATATATTTTTTTAATTTTTTTATAGTTTTTTAAGCTTAAGAGCTCAAAGTTATCCATAATGATTTTCATAGCGGTGACTACAAAAGGGTTATTAGGCAATGCTTTTAATTGTAAATTTAAACATTCTGCTAAATTACGTGAACCAACACCTGTTGGCTCAAAACTCTGTATTATAGTAAGTGTTTCTTGTATTTGCTCTAAGCTTATAGGAGGGGTTATATTATTATTAATATCATCTTGAATATGACTAAGTTCTATTTTTAAATAACCTTCATCACAAATGCCATCTATTAGAAAAGAGGCAATTAGTTCTTGTTGTTCTTGCCATTGATAGGTGTCAGACTGCCAAGATAGTTTATCTTTTAAGTTTATTTCAGCAGCTGTGTAGTTTTCAGCAGATGTATATTCAGCAGATGAAGATTTGTTTACATAGTTATTAGAGAAATCACTATAAACATCTTCCCATTCACAATCTATTTCTAATTTAGCAGAAATTATTTCAGATTTCTCTAGCTTAATTGCTGTTTCAGCAGCCAAAATGGGTTGTGTGGTTTCTATGTTTTTTGTATTAGTGTTATCTTGAAGAGACTGGTTTTCATCTTCAAGCTCAAGCATAAAGTTAGATTCAAGAGTAGCAGTAATGGTTTGCTGAATTTCTAAAGCAGAATATTGTAATATCTTAATTGATTGTTGCAATTGTGGGGTAAGCCTTAATTGCTGCCCCATATTAAGATTTAAACCAGGCATTAAAGCCATTTGCTCTACCCCAAATTTAAAATAGTCTGTTTAGACGGGTTGTAATATACATTTTATGCCTATCATAGAGCAAAATGCTTTTAAACTACACCTTTATTACGTTAGAATAGGGTAATAAAGTAATAAACGGTGATTAAATGAAAACTATTACAACTCTTACAGTATTAATGTTTGTGTTCTTCTTTTCAGTAGCGCAAGCGGTAACATTATCTTCTGCTCAACAAATAGATATAGAAGTAGATGCTGCTTTAGATAATTTTAAAGCAGACATATTAGGAGGTAAAAGGTTTCTTGACAAAGCAGAAGCAGTTTTGATTTTTCCAAGAGTTATTAAAGCTGGTATTGGTATAGGTGGCGAATATGGTGAGGGGGCTTTACGTATCAATAATAGAACCGTTGCTTATTATAGTACTAAGTCAGTATCAGTAGGGTTTCAGCTAGGCATACAGTCTAAATCAAAAGTGTTAATATTTTTAACCAAGCAAGCTCTTGCAGATTTTAGAAAAAGTGATGGTTGGAAAGCGGGGATAGATGGTTCAGTTGCTTTACTAGAATGGGGGGTGGGAGAGGATATTAACACCATTGAAATCCAAGATCCAATTGTAGGTTTTGTTTTTGGTAATAGGGGCTTAATGTACAATCTTACTATTGAAGGTTCAAAGTTCACTAAGATAAACCCTTAAAATGTAAATATAGTTAACCCTAATCCGCAAATAGAGAATTGGCATCTAGCACCAGCCCTTATTCGCTAGGCGTTTACAAAAAATGCCCGCTTAACCTATGGGTCAAGCTAAGATTTTTTGCAAACGCCTAGCAAACAAGGGCTAGCACTATATATCCAATCTCTATCTGCGGATTAGGGGTTAATAAAAATGTTGTTATAAAAATAAATAACATTTTATAAAATTAATTAATGACTTTTAGTTTAAATGGCTTTAAAATAACCAAGTTAAAAATTTTATTAAATATGGAGAAGATAAATGGCATGGAATGAGCCGGGTAAACCAGGGCAAGACCCTTGGGGTGGAAATAATAACCCTAATGATAATAATCGCCCTACGGGATCTAATAGACCAAATAACTCAAAACAAGAACCTGACTTAGAAGAAATGATTAGAAAAGTGCAAAACTTTTTTGGTGGTTCTGGCTCAGGTGGTGGAGATAGAGACGGTATCTCTAAAAAAGCTATACTAGTTATAATTTCTATAGCCGTTATAATTTGGTTACTTAGTGGGTTGTATCAGGTAGATTCTCCTGAAAGGGCTGCTGAGAAACGATTTGGTGCTTTTGTAGAAGTAAAAACTGCTGGTCTTCAGTGGCATATACCTTGGCCTATTGAATCTGTAACTATTGTTAATGTAGATAGAATAAGAACCATAGAAATTGGTTATAGAACAGAAGATGGTAATCGTATTGGTGTAGTTCCTTCAGAATCATTAATGTTAACTAAAGATGAAAATATTGTTGATATTAAAATAGCAGTACAGTATCAAATATCAGATATTGGTAAGTACTTATTTGCTATTTCAGACCCAGATGTAACTCTAAAAGCATTAACAGAATCTTCATTGCGTGAGATTGTTGGTCAAAATACTATGGACTTCATATTAACTGAAGGGCGAGATGAGATTGTAACAAGAGTAAGAACTCTTACCCAGAAGAAATTAGATGCTTATAACGCAGGTTTGATTGTAACTTCATTAAACTTACAAGATGCACAGCCACCAGAGCAAGTGCAAGGAGCTTTTGCTGATGTTGTAAAAGCTAGAGAAGATAGAGAGCGTTTAATAAATGAAGCCGAAGCCTATGCTAATGACATTATACCAAAAGCAAGAGGGCAAGCAGCAAGGCAACTTGAAGAAGCTAGAGCTTACTACGCTGCTGTAATAGCAACCGCAACTGGTGAAGCTAGTCGTTTTAAAAGTATATTATTCGAGTATGAAAAAGCACCAGAAGTAACAAGGTCTCGTTTATATATTGATGCTATTACCCAAGTTCTTAGTGTTACTTCAACGATTTTCTTAAATGCAGAAAGTGGTACTAATTTGCTTTATTTACCATTAGATAAAATGATAGGGCAACAATCAGCCGTACCATTTGCCCCACCAGCATCAGCACCTGTAACTACAAATATACCTAGTAGAACAGCAGGTGCTCAAGGTGGTAATATTCGTGATTTCTTAAGCAATAGGGAGCTTCGTTAAATGAATACTATTAATACTATTATTACTATTGTACTAGCGGCAATTATATTTGTAGTAAGCAGTGCATTATTTACTGTTAAAGAAGGTGATACAGCATTAGTTTTTAGATTTGGTGAAATTATAGAAACTAATCTACAGCCTGGTCTACATATAAAAGTTCCTTTTGTGAACAATGTTAGGCATTTTGATATCCGTTTACAAACTCTAGATGCTGCACCAGAGCGTTATTTAACTAGTGAAAAGAAAAACTTAATTGTAGATTCTTTTGTTAAGTGGCGTATTGTAAATGCTACCAAGTTTTATACCACTATGAACGGTGATATTAGATTGGCTAATTTACGTTTAGGGCAAATAATTAAAGATGGTTTGCGCTCAGAGTTTGGGGCAAGAACTGTACAAGAAGTTATCTCTAAAGACCGTAGAAGTATCGTAGAGGCTATTAGAGATAATACCTCGTTGGCAGTGGCATCTTTTGGTATTGAAGTAGTTGATGTTAAAATTAAAAGGGTAGATTTACCACAAGATATTAACGAGACTGTTTATAGAAGAATGGCTGCAGAACGTAATAGAGTTGCAAATGACCTACGTTCACAAGGTTCTGAAGCAGCGGAAAGAATTATGGCCGATGCTGATAGGCAAAGAACGATTATTCTTGCTGATGCTTTTAGAGATTCTGAAAAAATTCGAGGTCAGGCAGATGCTAAAGCCATAGCTATTTATGCTTATGCCCACACTAAAAATAAAGATTTTTTCTTCTTTCATCATAGTTTAAATGCATATAAATCTGTATTTAATGATAGGTCAGATATTATGATTATAGATACTAATTCAGACTTCTTTAACTTCTTTAATCAGAAACAGTAATTAAAAAAACATTTTAAAAAAGGTGACTTAATGTCACTTTTTTTATGGGTATAAAATGACAATATCTCTATTACTTGGGGCAATTGCTTTAGTTTTTATTTTTGAAGGCTTGTTACCTTTTGTTTTTCCTAAGTTTTGGAAAAAAATGATGGCAGAAGCGTCTCAAAAAAGTGAGCGAAGCCTTAGATTGATGGGTTTAGCAAGCATTACAGTAGGCATGTTAATTTTATATATATTTAACTAAAAATATTTTACTACCCTAATATAAGTATAGCTAGCTCAAAAGAGCTATATTTATATTAGGGTATTATTATTAACTTAAAGAAAAAATGATGCAGCAAAATATTTGGTTTACCCCAGAAGGTATTGAAGACTTATTACCTAAGCAAGCAAAAAAATTAGAATATTACCGCCGTAAATTATTAGACGGATTTGAAGTGGCTGGTTATCAATTAGTTTTACCACCTATTGCAGAATTTACTGATTCTTTATTAACTGGTACTGCACATAATTTGGCTATAGACACCTGTCGTTTTACCGATCAAGAATCTGGTAAAATGATGGGGGTTAGAGCCGATATGACTCCACAAGTTGCTAGAATAATTACCCACCCAATTTTTAAACAACAACAACAAGTTCGGTTATGTTATGTTGGAGAAGTTTTAAAAAGCCATAATAACAAAGCAAAAGGTTCAAGAAGCCCTATACAAATTGGAGCAGAATTATTTGGCAGTGCAGGGGTAGATAGTGATATTGAAGTAATATCTATAATGTTATCTTCTTTATCTTCTTTAGGCTTAAATAATCTTACACTAAGCCTTGGGCATGTTTCTATTGTTGACCAGTTAATGGCTTTAGCAGAAATAGATGGGGCAGAAAAACAACAAGTAATTGATATTTTACAGCGTAAAGCAGTACCAGAATTTAATGTTTTTATAAGTAATTTAAAGCTTAATCAACAACTAAAAAATGCATTTAATAACTTATTGTCTTTATGTGGTGATGCAAATACAGTTTTAGATAATGCAAATTCTTTATTAGGCTTGTCGACTAAAATTGATGAAAGCCTTAACTCTTTAACTAAAATAAATAACCATTTTAAAAAAGATTTAAATAATAACTTAACAAATAATAACCTAACAATTCATTTAGACCTAGCTGATTTAAGAGGCTTTGATTACCACACAGGTATTATTTTTAGTTGCTATGCGGCAGATAAAAAATTATACAGAATTGCTAAAGGTGGTCGTTATGACAGCATTGGGGCAGAATTTGGTATGACAAAACCTGCCACTGGTTTTAGCTTAGATTTACGCAGTAGTTTAGATATTTTAAAAGACATACCTGCTGCTGCTAAAGCTAATAAATTAACCAAAACAAATGTGGTTATTGTTGGTACTCAATGGGGAGATGAAGGTAAAGGCAAAATAGTAGATTTATTAACCGACCGAGTTGCTGCTGTTGTGCGTTTTCAAGGCGGGCATAATGCTGGGCATACTTTAGTTATTGGTGATAAAACTACAGTTTTACATTTAATCCCATCAGGCATCTTACGTGAAAATGTTGCTTGTTTAATAGGTAATGGCGTAGTTCTTTCACCTGAAGCCTTAACCAAAGAAGTTACACAGCTTGAATCTAGTGGCTTAAAAGTAAAACAACGTTTAAAAATTAGTGAAGCTTGTCCGCTTATTTTAGACTACCATGTTGCCCTAGATCAAGCCAGAGAACTAGCTAGGGGTAAAAAAGCCATAGGCACAACAGGGCGTGGAATAGGCCCAGCTTATGAAGATAAGGTTGCTCGTAGAGGTTTAAGAGCTGGCGACTTTAAAAATATGGAACAGTTTAAAGAAAAATTAAATAATGTTTTAGAGTATCATAATTTTATGTTGGTAAATTTTTATAAAGCAGAGCCTGTATCTTTTGATGCTTTATGGGAAAAATGTAAAATTTATGCTAAATTAATTATACCAATGCTTGCAGATATACCAAACTTAATAGAAGCTTATAATAAAGCAGGTAAAAATATAATGTTTGAAGGTGCTCAAGGTACCTTATTAGATATCGATCAAGGTACTTATCCTTATGTAACTTCATCTAATACAACAGCAGGTGGTGCAGCTTCTGGTAGTGGTATTGGGCCTTGCCAGTTAGATTATGTACTAGGCATTACTAAAGCCTATGCTACTCGTGTTGGTGCAGGGCCTTTCCCTACAGAACTTTGTTACGACGTTGAAAAAGATGAAGGAGACGAAATAGGTAAAATTCTAGGAACCAGAGGCAGAGAATTTGGGGCTACCACAGGAAGACAAAGACGTTGTGGTTGGCTTGATATAGTTGCATTAAGACGTTCAGCACAGGTAAATAGTTTAACTGGTATTTGCCTAACTAAGCTTGATGTTTTAGATACTTTGGCAGAAATTAAAGTTTGTACTCATTATATTAAAGATGGCAAAAAAATATATTTACCGCCAGTAAGTGCAGATGAATATGAGCTAGTTGAACCACAATTTAAAACTTTTAAAGGTTGGCAAAGTTCTACTGTAGGGGTATCTTCATGGCAACAATTGCCTATAGAAGCTAAAGAATACATTAATTTTTTAGAGCAAGAAATAGGTGTTAAGGTCGCAATTTTATCTACAGGGCCAGATAGAGCAGAAACTTTAATTTTAGCAGACCCTTTTGGCATTAATTCAGGAAACAACAATGTTAAGTAAAATAAGAGAACGTTCACAAGGTTGGATTGCTTGGGTAATAGTAGGCTTAATTATAGTTACCTTTGCTTTATTTGGTATTGAACAATATGCTCAATCTGAAAGAGTAGTGGTAGTAGCTGAAGTTAACGGTGAAGAAGTTTCAGGTAGAGATTTTATAATTTTATATAACAGGCAACAACAAAGATTACGTACACAACTTGGTGACTTATATGATCAAATAGTACAAGAAGATGAACTAAGAAGTAAAGTTTTAGATTCTTTAATTGAATCTACAGTAATACAGCAATGGTTTGCTCAAAACAATATGTTTATTTCTGATTTAGAGCTATCAGCGATAATTGAGTCAGCTGATATATTCCATAAAGACGGCGTTTTTGATAAGGATACTTACATGGCAATTTTAGCTCGTAGTGGTTTAAGCCCTGAAAGATATGAATATGAGCAAAGGTTATTTTTAATAGAAAATCAACATCAACAAATAACACAATCATCTATTTTTGCTACAGATACACAAATTAAACTTTTATCTAAATTACAGTTTCAGACAAGAAAATTAAATTATTTAAGAATTGATCAGCACTCATTAGCTCGCAATATAGAAGTAACAGCGGAACAAATAGCAGAGTTTTATGAAGAGAACAAACAAAATTATATTATCCCTAAAAAAGTAACGGTAGATTATTTATTACTTTCTAAAGAAAATATAGCCAAATCTATAATGCCTACTATAGAAGAGTTAGAAATTTTTTATAGAGAAAATCAAAATCAATTTATATTTCCAGAACAGCGTGGAGCCAGTCATATATTAATTTTAGTTGAAGATCCTTTATTAGAAGCTGATGCTTTAGCAAAAATCAATGATATTCAGTTAAAAATTAAAGCTGGTGAGGACTTTGGTAAGCTAGCGAAAGTATATTCTCAAGACCCTGGTTCAGCACATTTAAATGGCGACTTAGGTGTGTTTCAAGAAGGTATGATGGTTGCAGAGTTTGATAAAGCAGTATTTTCTTTAGAGTTAGGGCAAGTTAGTGAGCCTGTTAGGACTGACTTTGGTTACCATTTAATTAAGTTAAATAAAATAGAACCAAAATCGGTTAAAGCTTTTAAAGATGTTAAAGAGCAGGTTAAAAGTAGTTTTCGTGATAGACAAGCAAGTAGAAAATATTTTGATCTACTAGAACAATTAAGTGCCTTAACTTTTGAGCAGCCAGACACATTAGATTCTGCATCAGACGTGTTAGAAGTAGCGGTTGCAACATCATTAGCTTTTTCAAGAGATGGTGGAGCGGATATAATTACCTCTAACCCTAAAGTAATTGTGGCCGCTTTTTCACAAGATGTAATGGTAAATAAATTAAATAGTGCTTTATTAGAGCTTAGTCCATCGTCTTCAGTGGTTATTAGAATTAACCAAATAATACCTATTAAGCAAAGGCAATTAGCTGAAGTTACAGATGAAATAAAAGCAACAATTAAACAGCAAGCAGGGCTGCAAGCATCTGCAAATTTAGCGCAAGAAATCTTAATTAAAGTAAGTGCAGGGGAGCCGTTAAAGTCTTTTGTTAAAGATGGAGTGGAGTTTGAAGCTAAAGATTGGTTAACTCGTGAAAGCGAAAATATATTTCCACAGTTGGTAGATGATTTATTTAGGATGCCTAAGCCTCTACATGATAAATCAAATTTTATAGTTTCAACATTCCCGACAGGAGACAGTGTAATTTTAGAGTTAGTAGCGGTAAAAGACGGGACTGTACCAGAGTCTATAGAAGTTGCTGAGTTACTTAAAGCTACAGTTAATCTGATTAAATCAGAAGCAGAAATTACTGCAAGAATTAACGCTTTGGTTGAAAATGCCAAAGTAGAAAGAAAAAGTATTTAT
>CAZJWQ010000026.1:0-13077 GCA_964549645.1 uncultured Piscirickettsiaceae bacterium
ATTCAATAAATACAGTAATAAGTCAAAGTTGTATGCAAATATTACGACCATTGATTCGTATATTACTTCGCAACGGAATTTCTTGTAAAAGTTTTGAGGAGCTGGTACGAAAAGCTTATGTAGATGAATCTTTTGCGATGGGAGAGCATAATCAGCAGAAAAAAACAGTATCAAGTGTTTCTGCTCAAACGGGACTATCGAGAAAAGAAGTAAAACGTCTTAATGAGTTAGAGCTAGGGCAGTCTGAAAAACTTGAAGAAAAATATAATCGTTCTGTCCGTGTTATTAGCGGTTGGGTTAATGATACTAATTACACAACCGAACAAGGAAAGGCAAAAAATTTAAGTAATGATGAGTTTTCTGAACTTGTAAAACAATATAGCGGAGATATAACGCCTAACGCAATGTTGAACTTGTTATTAGATGCAAAATGTATTAGACTAAAAAATGATGATATATGCTTAATCAAACAAGCTTATGTGCCAGGAAAAGACCCTATTGAAATTCTACGGATTTTAGGTGTGGACACAAGAGAGTTGCTAAATACGATTGACCATAACTTAACAAATGAAAACAATAAACGTTTTCAACGAAAAGTCTCTAGTGCTTTATTAAATAAAGATTCACTAGATGAATTTAAAGAATTATCCCAACACTTATCACAAAACTTACTAGAACAATTAGATGAGTGGATTGCTGAACATGAAGTTAAACAAAACCACGAAAATACTATTTATATTAGTGTGGGAATCTATTTTTATGAAAACAACAACTTTTAGGAGAATACCATGAAAATGAATAAAATTTTTAAACAAACTGGCTTAGTCGCAGCAATGGCATTAACTATTTCTGCATGTGGAGGTGACGCTGGCAGCCCTAATGCAGGCGGTAGCGATACTGCTGGCATTGGCGGTTCAGGAAACATTCCATCAGGAGGATTTGTTTCATTAGGAACTATTACTGGTTTTGGTAGTGTAATTGTTAATGGTGTTAGCTTTGAAACCGCTGGAACAGAGTTTGATATTGATGGAGTCAGAGGAATTGAAGATGATCTTGGTGTTGGGATGATTGTCAAGGTTGAAGGAACCATCAATAATGATGGTGTAACAGGTGTTGCAACGAATATCTCTTTTGATGATGAATTACAAGGACCCGTCGCTTCTATAACAGCATTTGATCCTAACAGTAATACTCGTAATTTTACAGTATTAGGAACGACAGTCATTGTTGATAGTCAGACAACTGTCTTTGATAAAGATGATGATATATCTGCCATAACTATATTTAATTTTGAGCGTATTGCTAATAATGACAATATTGAAATCAGTGGTCACTTTAATACTGTTGGAGAGTTATTAGCAACTCGTATTGAGTTAAAAGATGATGTTTTTGACAGTACCAGTACCGTTGAAATTAAAGGTGTTATCGCAGGTCTTAATATTGATAGAACAGAGTTTCAAATTGGTAGCATAACAGTTGCAGTATTAAATGCACAATTGGACGATATTCCTGAAAATACTTTAGCTAATGGTCAAGAAGTTGCAATAAAAGGAACATTTGATTCTGCAACTAATACCATTACCGCAACAAAAATAGAGTTTGAAGATGATAACCTACCAGATACTAAAGAAATTGAGATTGAAGGTATTATTACTGACTTTATTAGTGAATCAGACTTCAAAGTTAATGGTATAGTGGTTAATGCTTCTAACACCATTTTTAAAAATAACATGTCAGCTTCTAATTTAAAGAATAATCTGCAGATTGAAGTTGAGGGTGAAATAAAAGATGGTGTATTAATAGCTAAAGAAATTGAGTTTGAAGATGGTAATATAGAAGTAAGTGCAAGAATTTCTTCTATCGCTGCCGACAATCAAAGCTTCATGCTTAATATTTCAGGGACTGAGTTAAAGGTTAAGGTTACTAGTGGTACACAATTTGCAGACAATGTAAATTATAATGCTCCACGTATCTTTAATATTAATAACCTAGTAGTTGATTCATTTGTTGAGGTAGAAGGTAAAAACCATAATGAAAATAGCTTTACCGCAACCTATGTTAGTGTTGAATATCCTGGGGATGTTGCAGTCCAAGGATATGTTGAAGCCTTTGCTGAAGGGGTAAGCATTAAAGTTCTTGGAGTAACTTTTAATATCAATACTGAGACTGAACTTAATGGAACTATTGATCCTAATGATTTCAGTAGCACTCTTGTCTCCATAGAAGATGAGCTTGTTAGTGGAGTTACTGATGGAATAGCAGATGAAATTAAAGTAGAAACTAACGACTAATCAACCGTCTTGAGTCAAGTTCGATTTCATCATTGAGCTTGGCACATGATGCTCCTTAAAGAGAATTTAACCCTCTTGCTAGATCTTTTTTAATATCTTCAAAAGCTTCTAAACCAACAGAAATTCGAATTAAATTTTCGGTTATTCCTGATGCAATTTTTGCTTCTGGCTCTACTCGGCTATGAGTAGTTGTTGCAGGATGAGTTATTAAGGTTTTAGTATCGCCAAGATTTGCGGTAATGGAGAGCATTTTTGTAGCATCTATTACTTGCCATGCTTCTTTTTGCCCGCCTTTTACTCTAAAAGATAATAAACCACCTGCTCCTGTTTGTTGTTTAGCGGCTAATTGATATTGTGGGTGGGTTTTTAAACCTGGGTAAAATACTTTTTCTACGGCAGGCTGTTGCTCTAACCATTGTGCTAATTCTAAAGCTCTTTTACAATGAGCTTCCATTCTTATAGGTAAAGTTTCTAAACCTTTTAAAAATATCCATGCGTTAAAAGCACTCATAGTAGGTCCTGCGGTGCGCATGAAAGCTCTAACTTCTGTACCTACTAATTCTTGTGAACCAACTACTGCACCACCTACCCCTCTGCCTTGCCCGTCTAAAAACTTAGTTGCTGAATGAATAACTATATCGGCTCCTAGCTCTAAAGGTTTTTGTAACACAGGTGTGCAAAAACAATTATCTACAACTAGTAAGGCATTATGTTGTTTAGAGATTTTAGCTAAAGCTTGGATGTCTGCTACTTCAGTTAAAGGGTTTGATGGGCTTTCTAAGAATAAAATTTTGGTATTTTTTTGGATTGCTTGTTGCCATTGGCTAAGATCAGTTTGTGAAACAAAGGTTACATTTATGCCAAACTTTTTTAGGTATTTATTAAATAATACTTTAGTTGTGCCAAAAATACTTTGTGAAGAAATCACATGATCTCCAGCTTCACATAAAGACATAAAAGTAGATAAAATTGCTGACATGCCTGATGATGTACCAACACAGGCCTCTGCACCTTCCATTAGCGCTAACCTTTCTTCAAAAATAGCTACGGTTGGGTTAGTAAAGCGAGAATAAATATTACCTTTAACCGTTTCACTAAAACGATCAGCCGCTTGTTGTGCTGTATCAAAGTTATAACTAGAGGTTAAAAAAATAGCTTCACTGTTTTCTTGTTCATGAGTTGCTTTAAAACCTGCTCTAACTGCTAAGGTTTCAATATTATATTCAGATTTCATCATTATCTCCATTATGGATGCCAACAGTGGCTTGGCTTACATTTAAACTTTCTGTATGTTTTTTATCATTTCTATTTAAACCTAAAGAAGTTAAATATTCTTTGGTAATATCACCAGTAACATAACAGCCACTAAAGCATGAAGTATCAAATTGTTTAATATCTTTATTTCCTTGCCAAACAGCATCAATTAAATCATCAAGGTCTTGGTAAAATAATTTATCAGCTCCAATATAGTCTGCAATTTGCTGGGTAGTTCTACCATTTGCTACTAGTTCATTAACACTTGGCATATCAATGCCATAAACATAAGGATATCTAACTGCTGGTGCGGCTGAAGCAAAATATACATTTTTAGCTCCAGCATCTCTTGCCATTTGTACTATTTCTCCAGAAGTTGTTCCTCTAACAATAGAATCATCTACTAGTAAAACATTTTTACCTTCAAACTCTAAAGGAATAGCATTTAGTTTTTGTCGAACTGATTTTTTACGTAAAGCTTGCCCTGGCATAATAAAAGTTCTACCAATGTATCTATTTTTAATAAACCCTTCACGATATTTCACGTTTAAGTGTTCAGCAACCTGCAGTGCAGAAGTACGGCTAGTATCAGGAACTGGTATAACCACGTCAATATCATGATTTGGCCAATTTGTTTGTATTTGTTGTGCTAGTTTTTCGCCCATTCTTAAACGAGATTTATAAACTGATATATCATCAATCATTGAGTCTGGACGGGCAAAATAAACAAATTCAAAAATACATGGGCTATATTGAGGATTTTGTGCACATTGTTTAAATTCTATATTACCATCTTCAGTTATTACTACTGCTTCACCTGGCTTTAAATCACGTAATAATATAAAGCCTGCGGAAGCTAAAGCAACGCTTTCAGAAGATATTATATATGATTTTGTACCATCTTTATTATTTTTTTCCCCTACACAAATAGGGCGTAAAGCATAAGAATCTCTAAATGCAAACAGACCAAAAGATGGAATAACACCAACACTGGCATAGCCTCCTTTTGCTCTTTTATGTAAACCTTTAACTGCATTAAATATATCTTCTGCGGTAATATTTAACTTTTTTTGTGCCATTAACTCATGAGCAAATACATTTAATAACACTTCTGAATCTGAATTAGTATTTAAGTGCCTTAAGTCTTGTTTATAAATCTCTTTTCTTAATGTATCTGCATTAGTTAAATTACCATTATGAGCCATTGCTATGCCATAAGGAGAGTTTACATAAAAAGGTTGAGCCTCAGCACTAGAAGAAGAACCTGCGGTTGGGTAACGTACATGCCCTATCCCAACATTACCATGTAACTCCCGCATATGCCTTGTTCTAAAAACATCTTTTACCATGCCATTATCTTTACGCTGAAAAAGTCGTCCATCTTCATAAGTTACTATCCCAGCGGCATCTTGACCTCGGTGTTGTAATACAATTAAAGCATCATAAATACTTTGGTTTACAGGTAAGTTGGAAATTATTCCTACTATTCCGCACATAAGTAGTGTCCTTTATTTTTCCCTAATCTGTGTATAGAGAATTGGGGTTATTTGTTAATCTCAATTAGTTTGGGATTTATATTTAATAGATTATTTAATTCTTTTTGGTCTTGTATAGCTGTTTGTTTATCTATATAGGGGCCAACTCTTACTGCAAATATTTGTGTATCTGGGTGAAATTTTATACTGGCATTGTAATCATATTTTAATCTTGTATAAAATTCTTGTGCTTTTTCTTCATTTTTAAAAGAAGCTAGTCTAAGTAACCAAGTTGTAGATGTTGTTGATTTATTTATTATTTCTGTGGGAGTTATATATGTGGATGTTACTTTTAAGGGTGTTGTTTCTGTAGTAAGTAATGAACTTGTCGTGGAATTATTAGCGTTAAAATTGATTGGGTTGGCATACCAAATAGGTACTATTATTATTAATAGTAACAACCAAACAGTAGCCCCTGTTAAACGATATTTAAGTAATTTTTGATCTTCATTCATTGCAAAACTCGTAAATTTTGTGCTACGGTAAAAAAAGAACCCCATACTAAATAATGTGACTGATTAGCTTCTTTTAAAGCATGCTTGGTAGCATCTGCAATACTATTAAAAACTTTAATATTATCTTTTGCTATATTAGAGTTTTGTAGAGTTTGCTCTAACTCTATAGCAGAACTAGATCTTGCAACCTGTAAATCGGCAATATACCAATTACTTATAAATGGTTTTATGATATTTATCATGCTTATATAATCTTTATCTTTTAGAACTGAAAAAACAGCCGTTCCTTTAAAGTTTATTTGCCCTAAATAAGTAGCTAATACTTCTGCCGATTGTACATTATGAGCGACATCAATTAACCAACTTTTATTATTAATATTAACTGTTTGTAAACGCCCAAAATGCTTAATATTTTGTAAGCCATGGTCAATATTTTTTTGGTTAATTGGTAAAGTTTTTATTGATAAAACTAAGGCTATAACTCCTGCTGCATTTTGAACTTGAAAATCACCTTTTAAGCTTGGTAAAAGTAATTTTTCTATGCTATAAAAAGATTTATTTAAGGAAACAAAACTCCAATTATTTAGTTTTATATTAAAATCAAAATCTTCTTTGGCAACAATAAGATTAACTTTATTTTTTAGAGCATTATTTTTCACTGATTTAGGTATATCAATATCAGAACAAACACATAACTGATTTTCTCGCATAATACCTGCTTTTTCAATAGCAGCTTTTTCTCTATCTGAGCCTAACCATTCAATATGGTCAATACCTATGGCGGTGATTAAAGTTGCATTTGCATCTATAATATTTACTGCATCTAAACGACCACCAAGACCCACTTCTAAAATAATTAGATCTAATTTTTGTTGTGCAAAAATAAATAAAGCGGCTAAGGTTGCGAATTCAAAATAAGTTAATTTAATATTTGCTAAGTTTTTTCTAGCCTGTTCAATCTTGGCAAAAGCATTGGTTATAGTTGTATCTGTAACAAAATTGTTATTTATTTTTATGCGTTCGTTATATTTAAAAATATGCGGAGAAGTATAGCACCCAACGTTTAAACCTGCCGCTTGGTAAATAGATGCTAACATTGCAACACTTGATCCTTTACCATTAGTGCCTGAAACAGTAATAACAAACGGCTTAGGTTTAAGCAGGTTTAGTTCTTTGGCAACTGTTGCAACTCTTTTTAAGCCTAAATCAATTTCTTGTGGATGCTTTAATAATAGCCAATCTAACCAATTTTGTAATGAGGAGTTAGCCCTTAGTTTTACTAATTGTTTCACTAATGATCTCTTCTGTAACATTTTCGATAACATCGTCCACGACATCTTCAACAAGTTCTATTTTAGGTGCTTCTTCTGTTATTTTTACATTTTCTAACAACATGCTACATATAGTTGATAATTCTTTATTTAAGTCATTTCTATGTATTATTAAATCTATAGCACCATGTTCTAATAAAAACTCTGAACGCTGAAAGCCCTCAGGTAAAGTTTCTCTAACTGTTTGTTCAATAACCCTTGGGCCTGCAAAACCTATTAAAGCTTTAGGCTCTGCAACTATAATATCTCCTAACATAGCAAAACTGGCTGATACTCCACCCATTGTAGGGTCTGTTAATACAGAAATAAAAGGTAACTTGTTAGCTCTTAAGCGACCTAAAGCGGCACTGGTTTTTGCCATTTGCATTAATGAAAACAATGCTTCTTGCATACGCGCACCACCAGATGCTGCAAAAACTATTAATGGGCTTTGTGTTTCTATAGCTTCATTTACAGCTCTAACAAATTTTTCACCCATTACAGAACCCATAGAACCACCCATAAATCTAAAGTCAAAAGCTCCTGCAATAATATCTAAATTATCAATTTTTCCAGACATTACTATAAAGGTATCTTTTTCTCCAGTAGCTTTTTGGGCTTGGGATAATCTTGATTTATAAGTTTTTAAATCTTTAAATTTTAAACGATCAACAGGGGATAAATTGTTAAACAATTCAATGCCTGTGTCAGTATCTAAAAAAGCTTTTAATCTAGCTCTACCACCTAAACGCATATGATGCTCACATTTAGGGCAGACCTCTTTATTACGAGTTATTTCTGTACGGTATAAGGTACTTTCGCATTTAACGCATTTTGTCCATAATCCTTCAGGAACTGTAGATTTTCTATCTGTAACTTGTTTAATGCTTGGTAATATTTTTTCGAACCAACTCATTATTTTGCTCCTTTAGACTTAATCCCCGAATAGAGAATCGCCATCTTAAACTCTTGCATTTTTTTGGCAAGTGCTGTAATTATAATATTTTTTTCGGAATCTTTATTATTTTCTATTAATTGTACTAAGGCTGAACCCACAATAATAGCATCGCCAACTTTAGACATTTGTTGTGCTGTTTTACCATCTTTAATGCCAAAACCTATCCCTATTGGTAGGTTAATTTTATTCTTTAAATTATTCACTTTAGCACTAACTTCTGTTATGTCTAAATCTTTTGAGCCGGTTACGCCTTTTAATGATACATAATATACAAAACCACTGCCTTGTTTATTGACTTCTGCTAGCCTATAGTCTGGGGTAGTAGGGGCAACTAAAAATATTCTATCAAGATCATTTTCTACTAAAGCATCTAAATATCCTAAAGTTTCTTCTGGTGGCATGTCTACAGTTAAAACACCATCTACACCAGCATGTTTTGCCTCTTTGGCAAACTTATTATAACCTTTAGCTTCAATTGGGTTTAAGTATCCCATTAAAACTACAGGGGTTGTAGAGTTAGATAGCCTAAAATTAGCGACCATTGCTAAAACATCAGTTAAACTTACATTATGCACTAAAGCTCTTTCTACTGCTTTTTGAATAACAGGCCCATCAGCCATAGGGTCAGAAAAAGGTACGCCTAGTTCTAATATATCTGCACCTTCACTAACTAAAGCATGCATTAAATCAACTGTCATATTTGGGTGTGGGTCACCAGCAGTAATATAAGGAATTAATGCAGTTTTGCCGGTAGATTTTAATTTAGATAAAACATTTGTTATTCTGCTCAAAACTCAAAGCCCTCAATTTTTGCAACTGTATCCATGTCTTTATCTCCACGCCCCGATAAATTTACAATAATAGTTTGCTCTTTATTCATAGTAGGGGCTAACTTTGTTGCATATGCTAAAGCATGGCTAGATTCTAAAGCAGGGATAATCCCTTCGTATTTAGTTAAATCACGAAACCCCTGCATCGCTTCATCATCGGTCACTGCTACATAACTCACTCGCCCAATATCTTTTAACCAACAATGTTCAGGTCCTACACCTGGGTAATCTAAACCAGCAGATATAGAATGGGTTCCTAATATCTGCCCATTATCATCTTGCATTAAATACACTCTATTACCATGTAAAACACCAACTTTGCCTTTGCATAATGGTGCAGCATGTTGCCCAGTTTCTAAACCTTTACCAGCAGGCTCTACCCCAAACATTTTTACAGATTCATCGGCTAAAAACTCATGAAACAAGCCTATTGCATTAGAGCCGCCGCCTACACAAGCAATTAATGCATTAGGTAAAGTACCAACATGTTCTTGTATTTGTTGTTTAGCTTCACGACCAATAACAGTTTGAAAATCACGAACCATTGCAGGGTAGGGGTGTGGTCCTGCTACTGTACCAATAATGTAAAAAGTATTATCAACATTAGTAACCCAGTCTCGCATAGCTTCATTTAAAGCATCTTTAAGGGTTTTAGTGCCTGATTCAACGGCTACTACTGTTGCTCCAAGCATTTTCATACGTGCAACATTAGGGGCTTGCCTAATAATATCTGCGGCACCCATATAAACTACACATTCTAAACCGAGCCTAGCCGCTACTGTAGCACTAGCAACGCCATGTTGCCCTGCCCCAGTTTCGGCAATAATCCTTGTTTTACCTAGTCTTTTCGCTAATAAGGCTTGCCCAATGGTGTTATTTACTTTGTGAGCTCCAGTATGATTTAAATCTTCTCTTTTTAAATATATTTTTGCCCCACCTAATATATCAGACCAACGCTTAGCATAATATAGTGGTGATGGTCGTCCAACATAATGTTTTAGGTCATCGTTTAATTCTTTTAAAAAATCAGGGTCATTTTTAACAGCTTCATACTGTTCATTCAACTCATCAAGAGCTGCCATTAAAGTCTCTGGGGCAAATTTACCACCATAAATACCAAAATGCCCATTTTTATCGGGGAACTTAGAATAATCTATTTTCATCTATTTACCATTTTTATAAACTCTTGCACCTTTGTAGTTGATTTAATCCCAGCGGTTATTTCAACACCACCACTAACATCAACTGCCCAAGGTCTAATTTTTGTAATAGCTTGAGCTACATTTTCAACATTTAAGCCACCAGCTAAAATAACAGGATTATTTATATTTTGTAGTGTTTTTTCATCTAACAATTGCCAATCAAAAACTTTACCTGTGCCACCAGCAACACCCTTTACTAAGGTATCAAATAAAATAGCTTTTGCTGATGTATATTGATTAGAACTTGCTAGTATATCTGTTTTATTATTAATTCTAATAGCTTTAATATATGGGCGAGAAAACTGGTTACAAAATTGCTCAGATTCATCACCATGAAACTGTAGCAAGTCTATTTTTGTTGTAGTTATTACTTCTTCTACTAAATCTTTAGAGGGGTTTACAAATAAAGCAGTTGTAGTAACAAATGCTGGCATTGCATTTACTATTTGCTCAGCTTTTGCTATAGATACATTACGTAAACTTTTTTTAAAAAAAACTAGACCTATAGAATCTACACCTGCATTAGCAACCACTCTTGCATTTTCAACGGTTGTTAAACCACATACCTTAACTCTTACTCTTTGCATAAATTGATAACTTCACCAATTAATTTATCAAATTCTTCAACTGCTACTGCCCCACGTTTACCCATCTGAAAAATAGTTTTACCTTCTAAAGCACTATTTCTGTAAATCGCTCGCCTTCTAATAACTGAAGAAGCTACGGATATTTCTAATTCCGCTAGAGCATCTGGCATTAATTTAGATATGGTTGTACGCACTTCTACTTGGTTTATAATTAATAAAGCCTGTAATTTTAAGTTGGTTTTACGAGCTTCAATTAATGCTGTTTCAACATCTATTACTGCCCATAAATCAAGTGGAGAAGGTTGTACTGGAATTAAAGCTATATTTGCAATAATCAATGCCGATTTGGTTTGCTTTGAATGTACTGATGGTGGGCAGTCAATAATTACCCATTCATAATTAGTTAATAAACTTGTTACTTGTTTTTGTAGGTTTTTTTTTGCCGCAACAACAAGTGGCATATCTATGTTTGAACTAATTGCATGCCATTGTAATGAAGATCTTTGTGGGTCGGCATCAATAATAACAGTAGAGTATGTTCGTGCCAAGGCAGCAGATATATTTAAAGATAAGGTGGTTTTTCCTACTCCACCTTTATTACTAACTAACGCTATTACTGGCATATTTATGACCTTTTATTTGTACCTAAATCCTGCAAGTGCTTGCACACATATAGCACAAGCTCTTGATTCGTATAGCGAATTTTAATTCTTCGAGAATATCAATAAGTATTCTGCTCGAATTAAAATCACTATCTTGTACTCTATATGCACAATCACTTGCAGGATTTAGATTCTAATTGTTCCCAATGTGTAAACAGTTGTTCTAATTCTTTTTCTAAAACAGTTATTTTTTCTAAAACATCTTTAGAATTATCTTTTTTATAAAAATCTGGGCTGGCAACTTGTGTATTTAAACTATTAATAGTTATTTCAAGCTCATCAATTTGTTTTGGTAAGCTATCATATTCTAACTGTTCTTTATAGCTTAATTTTTTTTTATCATTAACTTTGCTTTTATTATTATTAGATTGCTTTTTTATTTTTTTGGTAGTTAAATCAGGTTTTTGCCTAATCCAATCATCATAACCACCCACATATTCATTTACTATACCTGGTGCATCAAAAACTATTGAGCTGGTTGCTACAGAATTTAAAAAAGCTCTATCATGGCTAACTATAAGTGCCGTACCTTGGTAATTTAGAACCAGTTCTTCTAATAACTCAAGGGTTTCTATGTCTAAGTCATTAGTTGGCTCATCTAGTATTAATAAGTTAGATGGCTTAGCAAATACTTTTGCTAACAATAAACGGTTTCTTTCACCACCAGATAATGATTTAACTGGCTGCCTTGCTCTTTCAGGAGAAAACAAAAAGTCTTGTAAATAGCCCATTATATGTTTTCGTTGCCCATTTATTTCAACAAAATCAGACTCCTCAACCACACTATCAACCACTTTAGCATTTTCATCTAATTGTGCTCTATGTTGATCAAAATAAGTAACTTTTAAGTTAGTACCTAAAATCACTTCACCTGTTGTTGGTTTTAAATCACCAAGAATTATTTTAAGTAGTGTTGATTTACCACAACCATTTGCCCCAATAATACCAACTCTATCATTACGCATAATCATTGATGTGAAGTTATTAACTATATTTTTATCTTTCCAACTATAACTAATATTGTCAATTTCAATAACTTGTTTACCTGACTTTTCAGCCATATTACTTTGCAAATTAGCTTTACCTTGTTGCGTTCTACGTGCAGAATGTGCTGACCTTAATTTTTCTAAAGCTCTCACTCTACCTTCGTTTCTAGTTCTTCTAGCTTTGATACCTTGCCTAATCCACACTTCTTCTTTGGCTAGTTTTTTATCAAACTCAGCATTAGTTTTAGCCTCTGAGGCTAGTTGTTCATCTTTACGTTGTAGGTAGGTAGTGTAATCACATTCCCAGTTGTATAAATTACCTCTGTCTAACTCTACAATTCTGGTTGCTAATGATTGTAAAAAAGCACGATCATGCGTTATAAATACCAGGCTACAGTTTAAACCTTTTAAAAACTCCTCTAACCATTGTATAGATGGTATATCTAAATGGTTAGTAGGCTCATCTAGTAATAAAATATCTGGGGTTTGTACTAGTGCATTAGCAAGCAAAACTCTTCTCTTCATACCTCCTGAAAGTGAAGAAAATTCTGCATCAGCAGGTAGTTTTAGTTTTGAAATAACCGTTTCTACTTTTTGGCTTAATGTCCAGCCATCTTGTTCTTCAATAGCTTGTTGTACAACAGCCATGTCTTCTAAAACTTGTTCCGTATAATTTTGTGCTAATTGCTGGCTAAGAGAATGATATTTATCTATTAATTCACCAACATTACCAAGCCCTAATGCAATAATATGAAATACGCTACCTTGCATGTCATTAGGTACTTCTTGTTGCAATTTAGCAATTTTAATACCTTCTTTTACAATTCGTGTACCTTCATCAGCATCAACAGATCCTTCAATTATTTTTAATAAGGTAGATTTGCCTTCACCGTTTCTACCAACTATACAAACTCTTTCATTAGGTTCTATTTGAAAGTGTATTTTATTAAATAAAGTTTGGGTGCCGTAATTGAGTTTTATATCTCGTAAAAATAAATTTGCCATAT